>JAJRTP010000255.1 GCA_024278255.1 Chloroflexota bacterium
AGCCGGGTAACATCTTACGTACCTGTTTCCAAAAGATAGATTTGTGTTACTGAGGATAGTCACTGTTTGTTGGATTTTCCTCAACATTACAATAGAATTCCATTTGCATTTTGTCTACCGCAAGTTATTGAGAAGATACCATGGCTTTATCAAAAAATCTCAAAAGACACCAGCCCGTGATTTGAACTTGGCAAAAAAGCGACTCAAGGTTGAGAGGGACAATATGAATGATCAATATTTAGGTGATACTCTGGATGATTTTTTAGAGGAAGAAGGGCTGCTGGCAGAAGCGGAAGCAATCGCTGCCAAGCGTGTAATTGCCTGGCAAATATCTCTGTTAATGAATGAACAGAATTTGTCAAAGGCAGAAATGGCACGTCGAATGCAAACGAGCCGCGCCGCTGTGGACAGGTTGCTTGATCCCAATAACGAATCGGCAACACTCACAACTTTGGAAAAGGCAGCATTAGCTTTGGGAAAGCAACTGCAAGTTGCCTTGGTTTAACTTTATTGAATGGACGGTAACATCAAACGTTTCTCAACGGCCGTATTCTCCCTTACCATAACCCGGAATCTTGCCAATACACATGCTCTTGCGGCGCAGTGTCGACGTGCAGTTGGAAGATGTCAGGACGGCCGTAATGCCCCACCACATCTAGCGTGAGACGGCCGTCCACCGCCTGCTGCGGATCAATCTCGGCCGAAACCAGACCGGGCTGCTCGTACAACGGCCCGGCCAGCAAATCCCCTTCCGGCGAAATGATGGCGCTGCCGCCGCGCATGAGGAACGTGTCGTCGTCGCCGGGGATGTCGGCGAGCAGGGACAGATTGAGGTGTGATAAATCCCGTTTTTGCAGGACGGTTCCGGCGGCGACAACAAAGCAGCGACCTTCAAAGGCGTAATGGCGGGAGGCGATGAGGTGCATTTCCTTGACGGTAGGCCATTGGGCCACGTGGATGAGTTCCTGCTGCGCGTGCATGGCCTGGCGGGCCAGGGGCATCCAATGCTCCCAGCAAACCAGTCCGCCGAGGCGGCCCAGCGGGGTGTCTACCACAGTCAATGTGCTGCCATCCCCCATGCCCCAAATGAGGCGCTCGGTGTAGGTGGGGGTCAGCTTGCGGTGCTTGCCCAGAATCTGCCCGTCTGCGCCGATGTAGAGGATGGTGTTGTAGAGTGTGCCGCCGTCTCGCTCGTTCAGGCCCATGACGACGATGGCGCGGGCAGACCGGGCGGCTTGCTGTAGACGGGTCACGGCCGTACTCTCCATCGCCACGCTATTTTGAAACAGGCGGCGGAATACGGCCGTGGCCGGTTCATAATCCCACAAGCCCGCCCCCGGCGCGACATCCAGCCAGACCGGATAGCCTGGCAACCACGTTTCCGGGAAGACGACCAGGCGCGCGCCTTCCTGAGCTGCCTGGGCAATCAGACGGCACGCTTTCTCCACACTTTGTTCTAAATCCAGAAACACAGGCGGCTCTTGTACGGCCGTCACCCAAAACGGTTCTGTCAAATCCCACATAATTCACCTCACACAACAGATTGAGAAATAAACGAATTGGCCTGACTGGGTTCATTCGTTTCTATGCCGTTACACTACGCATACCCCAAAAATCCGTGAAAATCCACTCCATCCGTAAAATCCGTGGTTCCCCAATCGTAACCGAATGAAAATTGTTGGCAAACCCAAAAATCGGCTACAATGGAGCTATGTCTACTATAAATAACGCACTCCAGGGGAAAAAAGTCTTTATAACCGGAACTGCCGGCTTTGTCGGCAGCCGTCTGGCCCAGCGATTGGCCGTGGAAGAGGGCGCTGTGGTCACTGGTGTAGACCCCCGGTCGGACAAGCCCGCCTTCCTGAAAGAAGTTGGCGTCAATCTGCGCCAGGTCAATCTGGATGACGCGGCCATGTATCTGCACCTGATGAAGGATCAGGACATCCTGTTTCATCTGGCCCGCTGGCACAATGAGGATGGCGGGACGCCGGACGACGCTTTTGCCATCAACGTCACCCATACGCAAGACGTCATCCAATGGGCGGCCGAATCCGGGATACAGCGGGTGGTGCATGGCAGCCTGGCGGCCGTTTACGGGATTCCGCTTCAGGATGAGGTGGTGACGGAAGAGACGCCGTTGGACAGGAACGCCGACTGGATATTTGCCCGCTCGATGGCTGAAGGGGACCACATGGCCCAGGTGAGCGCCGCTGTCCACAAAATCGGGCTGACGACGCTGCGCCCCAGCATGGTTTACGGCCCCGGCCCGCACGGCCGTGCCCCGCGTATCATCAGATGGATAGAGGCGGGTAAACACGTCATCATCGGCGATGGCGATGGGCATGTGTTCCCCACCTACGTGGACAATCTGGTGGATGCGCTGCTGCTGGCGGCCGTTTCTGATAAGGCGGTAGGCGAGGCGTTTAATATCTGCGATGGCGTTATCACCTGGAAGGAATGGTTTGGTTATTACGGCCGTATGGCCAGCGTCGAACCTCAGCACATCTCGTCAACCCAGGCCAAATTTAAGGCCGCGACTAACAAGCTGTTCCGTGAAGGCAAATTCCTCACCTATGACGTGCTGGATTTTTACCGGAATAAAGCCAATTATCCCACCGACAAAGCACAAAACATCCTGGGCTGGCAGCCGCGTGTCAGCCTGGAAGAAGGCATGAAGGCCACAGAAGTATGGCTGCGGGAAGAAGGATATATTTAGGCAAAGAAGTTCAACTTCTTTGAGAAGTTGAACTTCTGGCGGCGCAAGTATGGCAGCCTGGATAGTGTTAGCGGTCGTTGGTCTGGCACTGTTCGGGCTGTTTTTGTACTGGCTGCTGGTCATCACCGAGGGGGTGTACCTGGGGCGGCGGGTGGTGGTCTGGCTGTATGATTTGACGGCCGTCAAGTATGATGGCATCAAAGAGTTTGAGCCGGAGATGGAGTCGTTTTTTGTGGTACGGCCGTTGCGTCACCGCCTGCGCCACATCCCCGCCCCGCTTATTCTGGATGCAGCCACGGGGACAGGGCGCGTGCCCTGGTTTTTACTGGAAGACCCGTTGTTTAACGGCCGTGTCATCGGCCTGGATGCGTCGGGGAAGATGCTGCGGCTGGCGGCGGCAAAGTTAAAACCTTACGGCCGTCGCGCCGCCTTCGTGCAACAAACGGCCGACCGCCTGCCTTTTCCCGATAACACTTTCCACGCCGTCACCTGCCTGGAATCGCTGGAATTTTTTCCGTCGGATACGGCCGCCTTGCGGGAAATGACCCGTGTTTTGCAGCCCGGCGGCGTCCTTCTCGTCACCCGCCGCCGGGGGCGTGAAGCCAAACTGTTCCCCGGCCGTTACCGCAACGTGCCTCAATTTGAAGCCCTTCTGCGCGACGTGGGTCTGGTGGACGTGCATACCTTGCCCTGGCAGGAGGATTATGATCAGATATTTGGGCGGAAGCCAGGAAACGGGGAACGGTAAACAGTGAACGGTAACCGGTGTAGGATGAACTGATTACCGAATACCGATTACCGCCCGCCGCGCCAGGTGTACAGCACATCACGCACGTCGTCTGCTACCATATCCCGCGCCAGCCAACGATCCGTACCCTGCATCAGCAGTTCGTCATAATTTGTCTCGTGATGGCGAATGTGGGCCTGGACGGCCAGGTAAATCGCCTCGGCATCCAATGCTTTGGCGGCGGCGGAACGACCCACCAGGCCACTGTACTTGCGACAGGCGTGTTCGGCAATCTCTTGCTCCCGTCCCGGCGGGCAGTCCGGATACAGTTCCCGCACCCGTTGGGCAAATTGGGCCATATATTGCTGGTCTAACTCCGCCCGGCGGATGGCGGCTCGTTCCCGGCGGCGCGCCCGCGCGTCCGCATCGGCCAAACATTCCGCTTCGGCCTGATGCAGGGCAGCTTCTTCCACCAGCAGCCCTTGCCGCTCGTATCGTTTGCGGGTGCGGCTCCATTCCAACACGACGGCGACCAGGGTGGAGTATTTGCGTGACCGGCGGGTGAGGGCGGCATCTCCCGCCGGTAAAAAGATAAGGTGATCCAGATCGGCGCAGGCCAGGCAGAGCGCGCCTTTCTCCTCCTGCAAGGTAATCCAGGCGTGCCGCCCCAAATCTGCACCGCACTCGTCGCAATGCGACTCGCGCCGGGTGATAAATACGGTCAAATCGTTCTTTGCCACAGGGCTATTTTAGCAAATTTACCGATCTCTTGTAAACCTTGTCAATCCCAAAAGTTGCTGGTGATTTTTACGCCCAGGATGAGCGCACCGAAAAATATGGGGATGCTCAGCAGTGTCATACCGACGGCCCATCTGATTTTCTGCTGCTTGGCTCTGGGCCAGAACCAGGCAGTCAGGGCAGTGATGATGACGAGGGCGGTGGTCACGGCCGTAACCACCATTCCCCACAAAAACGCCTCCTCCGGCAAATTTTCAATGAAGTATTGCCGCCGCAGCTGATCCATCTGCGCCTTATCCAGCTCTGGATTGTCCACATAGGCAAACCAGTGAACCTGAATAAAGGGCGAGCCGAAGCGGCAAGGCCATGATTGGCCGTCGTACACAGATTCACATTCGCCGTCCCAGGGAAAGGGGCTTGACTGGACATTTCTGACGGCCTTGATTTGCAGCGACTTGCCGGCTATCTCCGCAGTGCAAACAGCGGCGTAGGAATCGCCTACGGCCGTATCTTCACAATCCAGCCGCCGCCCGGACAGAAAAACAATCCCCCCCTCCGTATCCCACTGCCCAATAGCCGCGCCGTAAATCTCCTGGCCTTCCGGCCCCGGCGACGCCTGATGCAGCAGCAGAACCAGACTGCCTAAAGCGATGAAGTAAACGGCCGTACCCCCCAATATCAATTTGCGTATCATTTTGCCGCCTCCTCTTTATCTGTTTCATTCTCAATCTGTTGTACTCTATTCAGGCAGGATTTGTCTCAACGGCCGTTTACCGATTTCCCCGCCACACCCCTACGCAATACGCAACACGCAATACGCTTGATACAAACCGGCCAATTCAGTACACTGTAGCCGGAGGCAACAGAAAATGATAGATACAGACGGAAACTATTACCTGGGAAAAATTGTCAATCCCCAAACCAACGAAAAAACGGACACCCCCCTGCTTTACGATCCGGACGACCTGACCACACACGCCGTCGTCCTGGGCATGACCGGCTCCGGCAAAACCGGCCTTTGTCTGGATTTGCTGGAAGAAGCGGCGCTGGACGACGTGCCCGCCCTGCTCATTGACCCCAAAGGAGACATTACCAACGCCATTTTGCACTTCCCCGATCTGGGCCCGGCTGATTTTGCGCCGTGGATCAATGCAGCCGTGGCCGAGCGGGAAGGGAAAACGGTAGAGCAGGCAGCACAGGAAACGGCCGATTTGTGGCGCAGCGGACTGGCGGGCTGGGAAATCGGCCCGGAGCGGATTCAGGCGCTCAAGAACAGCGTCCAGTTCAGCGTCTACACGCCCGGTTCCGACGCCGGGTTGTCTCTGAGCATCCTGGCCTCACTCAAACTGCCGCCCATCCCCTGGGCCAGCAACGAGGAAATCCTGCGCGAACAAATTTCCGGCACGGTGACCGCCATTCTGGGCCTGGCCGGCCTGACAGACATCGATCCGGTGCGCTCCCGCGAACATATCCTGCTGGCAAATATTTTTGAATACAACTGGAGCCGCGGGCAGGATTTGGATTTGGCCGGGCTGATCATGCAAACGCAGTCGCCACCCTTTGATAAACTGGGCGTTTTTGACGTCAACACCTTTTTCCCGGAGAAGGATCGCTTTGAGCTGGCGATGTCTCTGAACAACATTCTGGCCGCGCCGTCATTCCAGAACTGGCTGGAAGGGGACCCGCTGGATATTCAAAAATTACTTTACATGCCGGACGGCCGTCCCCGCCACACCATCTTCTACATTGCCCATTTACCGGAAGAGGAACGCATGTTTTTTGTGACACTGCTTTATACGGCCGTGGAAACCTGGATGCGCAGCCAGAAAGGGACGACCAGCCTGCGGGCTATCGTTTATTTTGACGAGATTTTTGGCTATCTACCCGCAGTGGGCAATCCGCCATCCAAAGAGCCGATGCTGCGTATGTTGAAGCAGGCGCGGGCTTTTGGCGTGGGGATGGTGCTGGCCACACAAAATCCGGTAGACGTGGATTATAAGGCGATGTCCAACGCCGGCACGTGGTTTATCGGCAAGCTGGCGACGGAGCAGGACAAGGCTCGTCTGCTGGACGGTCTTTCCACGGCCGCACAGGGTGGACTGGACAGGCGGGAGTATGACCGGCTGATTTCTACGCTGGGCAAACGGGTATTCCTGCTGCGCAATGTGCATGACAAGCAGCCAACGCTGTTCCAAACGCGCTGGGCGATGAACTACCTGGCCGGCCCGGTGACGCGGATACAGATTCCGGCTTTGAATGCGTTGGCGGGGATCGGTGATCAGTATTCAGTGGGCAGTGTTCAGTCTTCAGTTGAAGTTGACCGGCAGCCGGCAACCAGTGACCAACCTACCCTTCCGGGCACGTCCGGTAAGCCGACAGCGCCGCGCGGGGTGCAGGAGTATATTTTGCCCGGCACGCTGACGCCGGAGGAGGGGGCGCAGGTGGACGGCCGTTCCTTACCCCTGGATGCAGAGCGGGTGGGGACGCTGTACCGGCCTGTCTTGCTGGCGCAGGCGGAGATTCGGGTGATTAACCGGAAGTATGGGCTGAATCTGGATTTGTGGCGCACGGCCGTTGTACCGGAACCGGATGATCGGGGGAGTGTGCGCTGGGAGGATTTTCTGGCCGGGCTTGTAGATGATCGAGAATTTGAGCGGGTGGGGGTGGGGGACGGCCGTTACGCCGACCTGCTGGAACCATTCGTGGACGCCAAAATAATGCGCACCCTGAAAAACGACTTTACCGACTGGGTCTACCGGGGAACTGAAATCGAAGTTAAAGCCAACAAAGCCCTCAAAGTGTACGCCGGGCCGGACGTGTCCGAAGCCGACTTCGCCGAAATGTGCCGGGAAGCGGCTCAGGAAAAGATGGAAGCGGAAGCCAAAAAAGTGGCCGCCAGCTACGACAAAAAAATGGACCGCATTGAGGACAGGCTGGAACGCGAGGAGCGGGAACTGGCCGAAGACAAAGCCGAATATTCGCAGCGTTCCCAGGAAGAGCTAATGTCCCACGCCGAGACACTGTTCAGTCTTTTCGGCCGTCGCCGCAAAAGCCTCTCCTCGTCTATGAGCAAACGGCGCATGACCGCCAAAGCCAAAGCCGACATCAAGGAATCGGAAGAAGCCATCAAGGATTACCAGGAAGAGATTGTCGCCCTGGAAGAAGAAGCGGAAGAAGCGCTGCAAGAAGTCAAGGAAAAATGGGAAGAGATCGCCGCCGATGTGACCACTATTCCCATCACGCCCTACAAAAAAGATATAGATGTGACTCTCTTTGGCCTGGCCTGGATGCCGTATCATCTGGTACAAATGGACAACAACATCCGCGAGGTTCCCGCTTACGCTGTCGCAGAGCAAGAAACTTAAAAAGCCTGACCGGTGGACCACTAGAAAATCTGAGTGCATCATTTTTGAGAAGACAGGCAATCTGGCTGACCTAATCGTGCCTGGTGAAGCTCAAGCAGCCAGTTTCCAGTCGTATACTCAGGGATATGCTTTGGAAGCAGTATGGTATAATTAACCTAAGTTTGATGGTGGATTCTATTCGATATACGAGGTGTAAACATCATGGCTACAGCAACGTTGACATTGCCAAAAGAAACGTTAGAAAAGCTTGACAGCGTGGCCGCGCAAACAGGTGTGACTGTATCTGATCTTGCTGACAAGGCTATTCAGCAATATCTGCGGCGCGAAGCGGAAAGAAAAATCATCCGGGAAGAAGAAGCTTATCACGCACAGCACAACCAACTGCTGAAGCAATACCACGGTCAATTTATCGCCATGCACGAGGGGCAGGTTGTTGATCACGATATGGATGAATTAACTCTCTACTTGCGCATACGCCAACAATATCCTCAAACAGGTGTCCTGATTAAGCGTGTCACGTCCGGCCCGGATGAAGTTTGGCATATGCGTTCCCCTCGTTTGGAATACGACTAATGACTGTTTATATGGTTCTGATGGTTCTGTGCTGCCATTGGAACTATTGGATGAGATAAATGCCTTGAGCATGGGTACGGCCGTCATGTCAGGAATATGGGGTGATCGCCGGCGTGTCAATCTTTATCTGGTTACGATGAAAATTGGCGATCATTTGATTAGAGGTATTCATGTAGCTGGAATACCGGACCGTTCTGAAGCAGTAATTGGCCGTAATGCCATGAATACAATTGCTCTTGTTCTAAATGGGCCGGCGCATGTGGTCGAAATTTTAGGAGAATAAGATCGATTGATTGAAATCATACCTTACGACATGGGGTGGCCGGTAGAATTTGCTGAAATTGGGGCTGCTTTACGGGCGGCGCTGGGTGGGCTGGCAGTGCGGATTGATCATATTGGCTCAACGGCCGTACCCGGACTGGCTGCCAAAGATATTATTGACGTGCAGTTAACTGTACCGGCTCTGGCACCATTTGCGCTGATACACACGGCCGTAACCAGCATCGGCTACACATGGCGCGAGGACATCACCACAGACCACCGTCCGCCGGGAGACAGCAGCCCGGACGACGATTGGCAGAAATGGTATTTTTCCCCGCCGCCCAACCAGCGACGCACCCACCTGCACGTCCGGGCAGCAGGCAAGGCCAACCAGCGTTACCCACTGCTTTTTCGGGATTACTTACGAGCGCATCCCCGCAGCGCCGCCGCTTACGCCGCTCTCAAATACCGCCTGGCCGAATATCACGGCCGTACCACTGACCACACCCCTTACGTCATCATCAAAGACCCCGCTTGCGACATCATCATAAGCGCCGCGGAAGATTGGGCGGCCGCCGCTAACTGGCAGCCCAGCTCAACAGATGCTTGATCAGGCCTGTTGCCCCCCTTTTTCCCCTGCCCTATAATGCTCGACCTGATGAATAATGTAAAAAAATGGTTGCCGATCCTTCTTGTTTTGCTTCTGGCGCTGGCCTTGCGGTTGGCGTTTTTGGCTGACATTCCCCCAGGCCTGACCCACGACGAGGCTAATCACGGCCGTGAAGCGATGGGCATTCTGGACGGGATTCTCCTCTTTTATTTCCCCCTCAACTACGGCAGCGAACCCCTCTACAGCTACACCGCCGCCGCTTTCATGCGCCTGTTGGGGGAAGGCGTCGCAGCGCTGCGGCTGGTCAACGTTATTTTTGGCGTGTTGGCGATTTGGGCGGCGTGGCTGTGGAGCAAACGCGCTTTTGATAACCGTACGGCACTGCTGGCGG
>JAJRTP010000256.1 GCA_024278255.1 Chloroflexota bacterium
CAGACGATCTGGCCGCTTTGCAAGACAAATCCTTATTACAGCGAGAGGTGAACGGCCGTTACCACATCCATCCCCTCTTGCAGCAATTTGCCGCCGAAAAACTGGACGATACGGCCGGCGCAGTCAGGCAGCGCCACGCCGCGTTCTACCTGGCGTTCATCGCTCAACAAGGCAGCGGCGAATCCGCAGCCGAACGGGCCGCCATCCGCGCCGAACTGCCCAACGTAGAGATGGCCTGGGAATGGGCGGCGCGCCGCCGCGACTACGCCGCTCTGGACCGGGCCATCCCCACCCTGCACAACTTCTTCAGCGCCCAAAGCTGGTTCCAGGCAGGCATAGACCTCTTTCAGTTCGCCCTCGCGCAAATCGCGGAACCGGCGGCGGAGGCAGACGCCGCTCAAGCCCAAACCATGTGCGCCTTATTGGGGCGCAAGGCGCGGATGCACAGCCACATCGGCCAGTTGGCGGAAGCGCGCGCGGCCTTGACAGAAGCCATGCCCTTTCTGCGCCGCGTAAACGACCCCGACCAACGCTCCACCATCTTCAGCTACATGGCCATCACCCACTTTTACGCCGGCGATTACGCGCAGGCGATTGAACTGGCGCAGGAAAGCCTGCGGCTGGCACTGCAAGCGGACAGTCTGGATGGTATCTCTTTCGCCTACAATTTTTTGGGAAGCTGCGCCAAAGCCCAGGGAGACTACGAACAGTCCCGCGCCTGGTTTGAGCAAGCTGTGGCCGCTTATCGCCAGCTTGAGGACGCCATTGGCGAGGCGATGGCCCTGCACAATCTGGGCAATCTGGCGCAGGCGATGGGCCAGTATGAACAGGCGCAGGCGTATTACCGGCAGTGCGGCGACCTTTTCCAGCAGCACAATCATCTGCATGGGGCGGCCACTACGTCGGCCAACGCCGGGCGGCTGGCGCTGCAAATGGGAGATTATACAGCGGCGGAAGAACTGCTGGCGGAGGCGTTAAGGCTCAAGGAACAGATTAACGATGAGCGGGGCATGGCGGTAGCTTTGGTGGGATTGGGCGGGGTGGCCTTAGAGACGGAAAACCTGGCCCAGGCGCGTGACTATCTGGCGCGGGGTCTGGCGTTGGCCCAAAAGTCGGGGGATGTAAAGTTGGCGCTGGAGGGGGTGACGGGCACGGCCGTCTACGCCCACCGCCTGGATCAAACGGAAACGGCCGCCGAACTGATCGCCTTTGTCCTGAACCATCCGGCCGCCGCCCAGGAAGTGCGCCAGCAAGCGGAAAAACTGGCCGCCGACCTGGAACTGCCCGCCAATCCCCCCCCACAAGAACTGGACGATCTGATAACAACGCTTCTGGACAGTTTGCTGGCATCTAAACAAACTCCGTAGCCGCGGTTTCTTACCAACAGGAAAATGACAGAAGGCAAAATTATTCACGGCCGTCTCATCGGCTATTGGGAACAAGGCATGGAAGGGCGCATTGATTACTGCCTGGAACCGGATCGCCCCGAGGATCGGGTAGACGGCAAATGGCCCATCCCCATCCAGAACGGCCAATTCCTGCGTATTTTTGACCACGACGGCCGTGTGTTATGGGCCGGGGAAATCAAGCTAAAGCTGCGCCGCCGCTGGTTGTTCTTTTACCAGCAGCACGATCTACCCAACGGCATCTGGAACGACTTCACCCAAAGCGGCGTGCCCTACAAAACGTGGATCGCCTGGTTCTGGCAAGACCCGCCCTTACGCGCCGAGTTAACCTTGTCTCGTTAAGATTGATTTTGTAGTACAATCAATAGAGTGTATAACGTTTACCCCCTCACAGGAAGGTGATTGTAATGACTTTGGACGAAATTCTGCAAGACTTGCAAGCTTTGGAAGATGATTTGAGCAGCTACGAGCGAAAGTATGGCGTGCTGTCCGAAACATTTTACGAATCATATCTGAACGGTGAAGAACCGGCCGAAGAAGCGTGGGTTCTGGACTGGAACGATTGGGCCGGCGCTTATGAAATCTGGCTGGAACGCCGCCAACAATATCAGGAGTTGATTAACACTTTCAAAAAACAAGGGCCATTATCTGAATTGATTAGACGGACAGCATCTCGTGAATCCATTTCAATCCCTGCATGATTACGAAGAATTCATCTATACTTTACCGCAGCAATTTTCATCCGTCGCTTTCTCCACACTTGTTGTTTATCGTCGTGGAGCTAGAACGGGAATGGTCGTTGGCGAACTGTTTTTTAACCACGGATACCGCCTGACAATTAAAGAACGCTTTCAACAGCGCGACGAAGGTGTTGTCCTTATGCGCTACGGTTATGAAGTGTGGCACGGAGAAGAAAAATTATACTGGTATGATCCACAACCACACCCTCAAATTTCTGAATTAGCAGCCACGCACCCGCATCACAAACATATTCCACCAAACATGAAACAGAATCGTGTTCCAGCCCCTGGTCTCAGCTTCACCCAGCCTAACCTTCCCTTTTTGATTCGGGAAATTGAAGAATCCTATTTGGCACGCATCGACTGATCTTGCGTGATGCTTAAAGTCTTGCTGCGGCAGCACGTATGACAAAACGGCCGTATCGCGGCATAATTCCCCAAAAACGAGGGGATGGGTCAAATTGCCCTTAACAATTTGTAGGACGATTTTGTAAATCGTCCAGAGAGCGATTTACAAAATCGCGCTACAAAGTGTCAAGCTGATTTTTCAGGCTGCTGAACCATTCCAAAACGAGGCGCAAAAAATGACAAACGTAAGTGAAGCCACAACCGAACAACTCATCCAGTTGATAGATGAAGACCCGGCGCGCATTGCCGGCATCATTGACCACACCCTGCTCAAACCAGACGCCACTGAAGAGCAAATTGCCCGCCTGTGCCGGGAAGCCGTCCGCTACCGGTTTGCCGCCATTTGCGTCAATCCCACCCACGTGCGTTATGCAGCCGAATTGGTGGCCGGTTCCGGCGTCAAGGTGGCAGCCGTCGTTGGCTTTCCCCTGGGGGCTACCACGACGCAGCAAAAAGTAGCGGAAACGGAGAACGCCATTGTCTCCGGGGCCAATGAGATTGATATGGTCATCAACATCGGCGCGGTCAAAAGCGGGGAGGATGAATTTACGCGGGATCAGATGACGGCCGTTACCGAAACCTGCCACCAGCGCGACGCCATCTGCAAAGTAATCATCGAAACCAGTTACCTGACCAACGAAGAAAAAGTGCGCGTCTGCAAAATTGCCAAAGAATGCGGCGCGGATTTCGTCAAGACCTCTACCGGCTTCAGCGGCGGCGGGGCCACCGTGGAAGACGTAGCCCTGATGCGCCACACCGTCGGCCAGACAATGGGCGTTAAAGCCTCCGGCGGCATCCGCTCCTTTGACGACGCGCGGAAGATGGTGGCGGCGGGGGCCAACCGGCTGGGCGTCAGCGCCGGCGTGCGCATTGTGCAAGAGGCAGAACTGGCCAAGCTGGGCGACACGCAAATTCTGCGCCTGGCCGAAGCCGCTCTCTACGTCGCCGATCTGGAACGGGCCAAACAATTTTACACGGAAGTGCTGGGGCTGCCGATCAGCTACCAGTTCGACGATTCCCTCTTTTTACAGACGGGGCAAAACTCCACCCTCATTTTGTTTGATCTGGCTGCCCTGGAAGTGCGGGAAAGCGTTATTCCGGCGCATGGGGCGTACGGTGCGGGGCATGTAGCTTTAGCCATTCCCCCGGAGCAAATGAGTTCCTGGCGCGGCCGTTTGCTGCAACACGGCGTCCCCATTGAACACGAGCAGGATTGGCCGCAGGGAACCCACTCCCTCTACTTCCGCGACCCGGACGGAAACAGTCTGGAATTGATTGACGGCCGTCACTACCGGCGCGTCTGGAAATTGATGCACGAAAAAGGGGAGAGTTACTAGAGATTGGACTTGGCTCTAATCTCAAATCTCATGTTCATCGGCGAAATTGCTGCTCTGGCTACGGCCGTATGCTGGTCACTCACCGCCATGTTTTTCAGCTACAGCGGCCGGATTGCCGGTTCGGCCGTGGTCAACCGCAGCCGCCTGCTGTTCGCCTTCCTCTTCCTGACCATCACCCATCTGGTCTTGCAGGGCACCGTCTTCCCCTTCGGCGCAGAGCCGTTCCGCTGGTTCTGGCTGGCAATTTCCAGCATTTTGGGGCTGGTGCTGGGGGACACCTTCCTTTTTAAGGCGTATGTGCTGATTGGGCCGCGCCTGTCCATGCTGCTCATGTCCACTGTGCCCATTATCGGGGCGATGTTCGGCTGGCTGCTGTTTGGCGAGACGTTTTCTCCGCTGGAAATGGCCGCCGTTGTTTTGACCGTCTCCGGGGTAGCCTGGGTAGTTACGGAAAAGCAGCAGGGGTTAACGGCCGTGCAGCACAAAAACTACAAACTGGGTCTCTTCTTCGGCCTGCTGGGCGCCTTCGGCCAGGTCGCCAATCTAGTCACCGCCCGGTACGGCCTGGTCGGTGACTTTCCCGCCATCTCCGCCACCATGATTCGCATTCTGGTCGCCGTGATCATCATGTGGGGCATTGCCATCCTGCGGCGGCAGGTGCGCCACACCTTCCGCCAATGGCGCAACCGGGAAGCCTTTCCGGCCATGGTGGCCGGTTCCTTTTTTGGCCCTTTCCTGGGTATCTGGCTGTCGCTGGTTGCCATCCAGTTCACCCGCCTGGGCATTGCCGCCACGCTGATGGCCCTGCCCCCCATCCTGCTTATCCCCGTAGAATTCTTCGTTTACAAGAAACCCGTGAGTCCGCGGGGTATTGCTGGTACAATAGTGGCCTTTATTGGGGTTTCGTTGATATTTTTACCGCAAGGGTAACGTCGCTATGACAAAACCATTATCTTCTCTGCAAATCATTGCCATCCATTATCTGAATGCCGACCGGGTAGGTGCGGAACTGCTGCCATTGGCGGCTTATGAAACGTCGGGAGTCTACGGCCGTGCCCAAATCCCCTACACCATCAGCGCCCCGGAACTGCCGGAAGCGCAGCGCTTAGCGGAAGAAACGGACAACCTGGGCTTGCTGGGCGGGGCAGTGGCCACGGCCGTAGCCCAGGCCCGGCGTGACGAGAAAGCGATCCTCATGACCGGGGGTAATTGCTGCCACATCACCGGCATCTTTGGCGGCCTGCAAGACGCCCACGGCCCTGACCTGAAAATCGGCCTGGTCTGGTTTGACGCCCACGGCGACTTCAA
>JAJRTP010000257.1 GCA_024278255.1 Chloroflexota bacterium
GCATAGCATTGGGCCAGTTGGTCGGCTACGGCCAGGGGGTGCTGGATGTAAGGGGAGTTGTCTAAACGGAAACGGCCGTTGTGGGCGGTTTCGGCCAGGGAGAAAGCAGTGCCTACCCGGTTCTGGTGGGCGGGGGTGAGGTATACGGCCGTGCGCCGCAGCAAATCTTCCGGGGAGACAACCGTTGGCGTTTCCATGACCATACAAACAGTATACGCCGGCATCGTCGTTCTGTCAATTTAACGACAAGTCATGTCAGCTTTATTGATACTGCCTTTTTAAGTGATTAGACAGAAGGGCCACATCTAAGCAATCAGGATGTATGTCAGTATGGTTAAACCTAAAGCAATGGTGACGATTAGGCTATTCATGAGGAGTAGATATTTGAGGGAGGACGGCCGTTTGGCAATCACAGCTATCACCCAACTCGATAAACTGGTAACGCCCACCATAAACGGCCAGGCAAGACAGTTAAAGACGAGAAAGGCCGGCAATGCTTCTGACGCAGTCGTAAACCCATTTAAGCCAATCATCGAAAAAATGACAAATAAAAACGTCATGCCCACTGTCAAAATTACAGAAACAACGCCAGCAATTAGCCAAACAACCATATTACCTCCTCCCAAAGAAAAGTTTCGGTTGTCATTTTAACCACTCCAACTCATCTACAATGTATTTGGCTTTCTTATCTCACCGTCTTATCTGACCGACAGGCTATCTCGATAGTGCCATTGGGTCGAAAATTGGATTGCAAAACACCAAGCGCCTGTATTCGATCTTCCCCGCCTGTATCTGATAAAAAGATTTGCTCACAAATGACCGCAATATCTTCTATAATCCGCTCATAGCGATAATACGCCAGCGCGATTAGGTTTACCTGAGTGTCACCGTAACCTTGATAGAACAAGGTTTCTTCTTCTTGCAGGGTGTGCCCGTTACCGCCAAGCCCGCTGCCCACAAACATCAAATCACGCTCTTTGGGGGCAAAAATCAGCGTATCCCAATCAATGATGTAAAGCACACCGTTGGCATCAAGCAAAAGATTCCAGGCGTGAATGTCCCCATGACACAAAATAAATTCCGGAGTCTGCGCTCGGAGCGCCGCAGCAAGCTGTTCTGCCCGCGTGACAAGGGCTAACGTTTCATCCCGTTTAGTTCGCAAAAAAACGGCCAATTCTGCCGCCACAGGATCGGCAAAGGACTCCTTCTCGATTCGCGTCAGGAATAATCTTACCGTTTTGCGCCAGCGGGGCGAGAAGGTTTCCCGCGGCACACAGTTTGTCAGGACTGCCGGTATATCGGCGGTGTGGAATTTTTTGAGGACTGCGCCAAATTCGACCCGCTGTTGATCCGATAGGTTGACTTCAAAGCCGTTGCGTCCGGCCACAAAAGGATAAAGTATCACTTTGTAGGGAGCCAGGCTGGCCCAGAGACGACCTGTTTGGGTTGGCAAGGAGGAGATGATTTGTTTGATACCCAGATCGCTCAGAAATTTGGGGACTGTTACCGAGGCCTCGTTAAAGTCACCGCGGCGCAGCTTGACAAAGTATAGTGTTTCATCGTCTGCTATGGCACGATACACGGCCGTACCCAAATCAGCCCCCAATGGCAGAAAAGTAATTTCAGCAATGCTCAACCCATACTCATTCTGGAGACAGGCGACAATGCTTACGTCTTTGAGCGCAGGCTTTTCGAGCATAGCGCCGGATCACGCATCACTGGTGGGTACGGCCGTTAACTCATGGTAAGCAAACGCGCCGCGCACACCCTGATAGAAAAAGTAAATGAAGATCAGGGCAAAAGGCAGGCCATACCAATAGCCGGTCTGCACCCAGGTGACAATATTTGATCCCAGATAATAAACCAGCAGCAGCACAGCCCCCACACGGCTCTTTTTGTAAACGGCCGCTGTCAATACCAGCATGATGAGAATATCCAGCCAATCCCATTTACCTATGCCCCACGGATTGCGGGCATATTCAAAGGCCAAAATAGCCGAAGCCGCCACAGCAATGAGACCGGCAATCCAGGCATTTCTTATTTTTCCATTTGCTTCTTCCAAACTCATTTCTTTACCTCTTTTAGTAGCACTCAACCTCTTAATTCTTCCAGGTTTTCCCGAACCATGTAAATGACCATCGCCAACAGCAAAATAATCAACAACAGCCACCAAAACTGCCAGATGAGAATGGCGGACGTTATTACCGCCAGAATAATGATCAAATTGAGCAGATAATTGGTCAAATGGCCCCGTACAGACGCCTCGATAGCGCCAAACAACACACTAATACCCACCAGCCAGAAAATCCAATTTGCCGGCAGGACGATCAGTAAAGCGACCAAAGCCAACAACAAAAGCCCGCCGCTCAGGGCAGCCCATAGCTCGACAACCCCCGCCTGCTCGCTGACCGGCGGTTCCGGACGATGCAAATGGCGGATGTGCGCCTGGGGATCGCCCCAATTACCCTGCTCAATACGCTGCAAATAATCTTTACCGGCCCGGTAAGTCTCGCTCAAGGCTACACGCCGCGCTTCTAGCGCCTGTAACTGTTTTTGTTGTTCCCGGAGGGCCTCTTCCTCCTCTTTGTGCAAATCACTGACGTAATCGGCCTGTTGTAACGCCTCCACTTCCAGAGCTTGCAGCCGCAAAGCTTCCCGCTGTGTCTCTATCGCCTGATCCACTTTACTTTCTTCTTCTTTCAGGGTGATAAGACGCTGGCGCATTTCGGTCACAGCATCGGCCGGCGGCGGTACTTTGTCCAGACCGGCCCAGCCTAGCGGATTGTACCAGGCAGTGCGCACGGACCCGTTCCGGTTATATTTGGGGCCGGCGGGAGCGCGCTCGCCACCCAGCGGGTCTCTGGTATCCAGTCCCCACAGGCCGCGATATTTGTCCACCCAGGCGTCTTCATCGGAAATGAGGACGGGACTCCATTGTTCCCGCTGGCCGGGGCCAATGCTGACGCCATCACCGCGGGCATAATCTATGAAGGGAACGCTGAATAACTGGCGGGTGTGGGCTTCTGCTTCGGCCGCGCTGCCCTGCCCCAACTGTTCGGCCCAAAATTTACGCAGGGAAATGACGAAATTACGCAGCGGTTTGGAAAATTCCGGTTCGGCGCCCATCAAGTATTCACCTGGCTCAAAGTAGCTGGCATGAGAACCGGCCCCGGCAAAAATGACGGGATGATTTTCGTCGTAAATGGTGATGTCCGGGTCGTCCCAGCGGCGGCGCAGGTCATCCCCCTCAAAATCATGGGAAGCAAAAGCCACCCAACGCGGTTTCAGGTCGTCACTTTCTTCGACCAGGTAGATAAAAACCTGCTCCCAATCGGCTTCGTGGTCATTGACGCCGTGGAAAGTGGAGCGCCAGTCGTTCATGGGGAAGAAGAAGAGGTAATGCAGGATGGTGTAGCCGCCTTCACGCAGGACACGGCCGTAATACACATGCCGGGGGTCTTCCTGGCGCATCTGCTGGTACTGGATTTCGGCGGCGGCCGTCGTGCCCTGCGGCACAGTCCCCCGCACCACCAAAGATAAATCAAAGAACGTGTTCAGAATGCGGGCGCTTAACCCCACTCTGGACAGCCGCCCTGTGGTATGGAAAACAGGCCGGTTGGGACGCTGCCGCCATCGTTGAAAATCCATAGGCCGCAATGGCTGCTGGGTAAAACGCAGGTACAACAAGTTGTTACGCTGTAATTCATCGAACCGGCTTAGTTCTTCCAGAGTCAGTGAACCGGCCGGGACCAACAATTGCCGTTCCCCTTGCCCATTCCGCTGCCACAGACTGCATCGAGATACGTAAGCCTCTACAGCGCTGGGGAAAAACAGTTCCCCCTGCGTATACCGGACAACCGGCTCAAACCGGCGCAGCAGATCGAGGTCTTTTGCCGTCATTGGCCGCCCTCTGCCTTTTGGCCCCGCCGAAATGCCTGCTGCACATCTCTCTGGTTCAAATAAAATACCACTAACACGTTAATAGCCATCGCCAGATAATCTGGATTTCCCTGAAAATAGCGCCAGATTAGCAATGTCATACTTAAGCCAGTAGTAATCATCACCAACAGCCAGGCCCAGGCGCGCATTTGCCATAAACCCACTATCAACACAACCTGTAAAAGAGCAAAGGCGCTCAACAAACCTATTTCAATCAATTGCTGGTCTGTACCCAGGAACCCCAGGTTAATGAAGAAACTCGTGCTGATTATTTCGGATACACTTTGATCGTCCAGAAGAAAAAAGGCCAGAAGGGGCACGACAGCCGTTAGCAAATGCAAAAATATGATAGCTTTGACGCCAAACGGCCGTTCCTTCTTTGTCGCGGTTGTTTCCATAAACCAGAATTATACATGACGTACTGCGTATTGCGTATTGCCTGACAAACGCTAAACCACACGCCATTGACCACACCAGCCAAATTCGTTATAATCTGTCTTTGTTATTGCAAATCTTTGCAATAAGGAGAGATTCTGTGAGTCACGATATGCCATCAATTTCTGCCCGCCTGCGGCAGGCCGGTTTTCGGGTTACACCCCAGCGCCAGCTCATCCTGGATGCCGTTTGCAAATTGGGCGGGCACGTCACGCCGGAAACAGTCTACAAGCAGGTTCGCTCCATTACACCGGCTATCAACCGGGCTACTGTGTATCGCACCCTGCATTTTTTGACGGAACAGCAAATTTTGGCGGAGATGGCCCTGCCCAACGGCCGTACCGGATACGAGATCGCCAGTGAAACACCCCATCACCATCTGGTTTGCCGCCAATGCGGGGGCACGGTGGAGATTGCGGATGGGATGATACGGCCGTTGGCAGAAGAAATAGAAGCACAATACAACTTTACTCTGGATATGCACCACATCAGCTTTTTGGGCTTGTGCGCCGAGTGTCAGGAAGAAAAATAAAGTAAAGGAGCAGAAAATGAAACGAATAATAGTTTGGCTGTTAGTTTTAACTGTTTTTTTGGCAGCGTGTGGCGGTGCGGCGGAGACAGATGAGGCAGACGACCGTCTCCGGGTCATCTCCACCGTCTCACCCATCACCAACATTGTGTACAACATTGGCGGGGAGAAAATTGATTTGTCGGGGATTGTGCCGGAAGGGACAAACTCGCACACGTTTGAACCGGCCCCGTCTACGGCCGTTAAGCTGTCCGAAGCCGACCTCATCTTCATCAACGGCCTCAATCTGGAACTGCCCAGCCTGAAAATGGCCAAAGCCAACTTAAAAGACGACGCAGAAATTATCCTGCTGGGCGAACAAACGCTCAACCCGGATGAGTACGTGTATGACTTTTCCTTCCCTAAAGAAGCCGGCAACCCCAACCCCCATTTGTGGACAAACCCCATCCTGGCCCTGAAATACGCCGAAATTGTGCGGGACAAATTGGTAGAGCGTGACCCGGACAACGCCGACTACTACAACGCTAACTACGACGCCTTTGCCCAACGCATCAACGACCTGGACGAAGCAATCAAGGCCGCCACCGCCAGCATCCCGGAAAACAATCGCAAACTGCTCACTTACCACGACTCTTTCGCCTACTTTGCTCCCCGCTATGGCTACACGGTGATCGGCGCCATTCAACCGGCCGATTTTTCCCAGCCATCTGCCCAGGAAATGGCTTCGCTGATCGATCAGTTGAAAGCTGCGGGGGTGCCCGCCATCTTTGGTTCGGAGGTGTTCCCTTCGCCGGTGCTGGATCAGATTGGCCGGGAAGCAGGCGTTTCTTACGTGGACACGCTGCGGGATGATGACCTGCCGGGCGAACCGGGCGCGGATAATCATTCTTACCTGGGCTTGATGGTGTATGATTTGCAAATTATGGCCAAAGCGCTGGGCGGCGACCCCTCACTAATGGACAGTGTGGATGTGCGTAATGTGCCGGGATCGGATACGGCCGTAGAGCAGGAACAGTAATCGGTAATCGGTATCCACGACTACCCGACGACCAGACTACCAGACTACCAGACTAAATGAGACCCCTGATCGAATTACAAAACGTCACCTTCGGCTACGGGACGACACCGGTATTGCAGGAGATTGACCTGCACCTGCATCCGGGACAGTTTATGGCCCTGGTAGGGCCAAGTGGGGCCGGGAAGACAACGCTGCTGAAGTTGATGTTGGGCTTGATACGGCCGTCTGCCGGCAACCTCACCCGCCAATCTGCCCTGCGCCTGGCCTACGTCCCCCAACTGGAAACTGTAGACTGGAACTTCCCCGTTACGGCCGAACAAGTGGTGCTGATGGGCCGCACCAAACAATCCGGCTGGCGGCCCTGGCCCAGCCGCGCCGAGCGCCAACACGCCCGCGACATTCTGGAACAGCTAGACGTCGGCAATCTGGCCCAACGGCACATCCGCGACCTGTCCGGCGGGCAGCAGCAGCGTATCTTCCTGGCCCGCGCCCTCATCGCCGAGCCGGAGCTGCTGGTGCTGGACGAACCAACCACCGGCGTAGACATGCGCAGCGCCGAGGACATTTTTCACTGGCTGGCCCATCTGTCAACTGAGCGCTCCCGACAAGGTCTCAATCAGGCGGGCATGACCATCGTCCTCACCACCCACGACCTGAATATGGCCGCCGCCCACGCCCCCTGGATGGTCTGCCTCAACCAGCGCATCATCGCCCAGGGCACACCGGAAGAAGTCCTGACAGAACCCATCCTCAGTGAAGCATACCAGGGCGAGATGATGGTCATTCGCCAAAACGGTGTAGTTTTCGTCCAGCAAAAACCGCACCCGCATACCTATAAAGAGTTGATCCCGGAGCCGGTAGTGGGCGGCGTGCCGGGGCATGAGCAGTGATCAGTTTTCAGTGTTCAGTGGGCAGTGTTCAGCAATGCCACTGAACACTAAATACTGTTCACTGAACACTGATTACTATGAACCTACTCCTGACTCCTTTCCAGTATGAATTTTTCCGCAATGGCACCCTGGCGGCCGTGTTGGTGGGCGCGTTGTGCGGGCTGATTGGCGTGTACATTGTCCTGCGGGGGATGAGCTACATCGGGCACGGGCTGTCGCACGCTATCTTTGGCGGAGCGGTGATTGCCTTTGTCATGCAGTGGAACTTTTACATCGGCGCCGGGCTGTGGGGCTTTTTGGCCGCCTTGCTCATCAACCAGACGGTGCGCCGCACCCGCATCAATGCCGATGCCGCTATCGGGGTGATTACCACGGCCAGTTTTGCCATCGGTGTGGCCCTCATTTCCCGTTACCGCCGCTTCACCCAATCGTTTGACGCTGCCCTTTTTGGCAACATTCTGGGCGTGACGCAAAAGGATGTGCTGGTGATTGCCGCCGTGACGCTGCTGGTTGTCATTGTCATTATCCTTCTGTACAAACAGTTGCTTTTTACCACATTCGACAGTGAAGTAGCCCAGGTGTACGGCATTTCCACCGGTTGGGTAGATACCTGGTTTGCCCTGCTGCTGGCGGCAGCGATCATCGTCTCCATGCAGGTATTGGGCGTGACCATGATTGCCGCGGCGCTGGTCATCCCGGCCATCACCGCCCGCCTGCTGACGGATAGTTTCCACCGCATGATTCTCATCTCCACCAGCCTGGGGGCGCTGACGGGGCTGGTGGGCATGTATCTGAGTTTTTATGTGGACGTGTCCAGCGGGGCGACAATTGTCCTGGTGCAGGCGGTGCTTTTTGGGCTGGCTTTGCTCTGGTCATCGTGGCGGCATAGAAACGGCCGTCTCATACACACGCATGTTTGAAATGTGTTGCGTGTTGCGTGTTGCGTGATAGGCTAGGGGAGATAGATAATTGTAGCCGCGGTATCCTTGCCGTGAGAGTACGAGGATGGGAATCTTCGGCTGCATTTCCGAGGGAGTAATTTATGTCTGAAACCAAAACCGTCGCCTTATTCACCACCTGTATGGTGGACCAGATTATGCCGGAAGTGGGTGTGGCCACCGTTCATCTTTTACGCCGCCTGGGATACGAAGTAGCCTTCCCGGAAGCGCAAACCTGCTGCGGCCAGCCTTTTTACAACAGCGGCTTCCAGAAAGAAACGGCCAATCTGGCCCGGCGCACCATTGAAATTCTGGAGCCATACGAGGCGGTTGTCTTGCCCGGCGGCTCCTGCACGACGATGATTCGTCTGGAATATGCTCATTTGTTGGCAGATGAACCGGACTGGCTGCGCCGGGCGAATGAATTGGCGGCTAAGACGTTTGAGTTAAGCCAGTTTTTGGCGCGGGAAGGGGTAGAACTAAGCGGGGATGCCACCCCTTCGGCAAGCTCAGGGCAAGCTGCAACCGGCCAACCGATTACCTACCACGATTCCTGCCACATGTGCCGCATGTTGGGCTTGAAAGAAGAACCGCGCGAGGCGCTTACGGCCGTAGGCTACACCATCACTGAAATGGCAGAATCAGATCGCTGCTGCGGCTTTGGCGGCCTCTTCTCCATACGGATGCCCGAAGTGTCCAACGCCATGACGGCCGACAAACTGCGTCAGGCAGAGGCAACTGGCGCCCATACCATCGTCACAGCCGACCCCGGCTGCCTGATGCAAATGCGCGGTCTGGCCGAAGGGGTGGAGGTGAAGCATTTGGCGGTGGCGCTGGAAGAAGTGACAAGGTGAGAGGGTGACAAGGTGACTACTCGACTACAAGACCAACCGACTACCATGACTAAATTCAGAGAAGCGGCATTTGTGGCGATTGAAGATGTGCGGCTGCAAAGTTCGCTGGAGGGAGCGACGGGGCGTTTTCGCTCAGCGCGGGAGACAGCGCTGGCAGAACTGCCTGATTCTGACGAGATGCGCGACCATTTTAAGCGGCTGCGCGCGGCCACGTTAGCCCAGTTGGCCCTGCATCTGGAGACATTTGCAGCCAACGCCGTCAAAGCCGGCGCCCAAGTGCATTGGGCCGGAAATGCTCAGGAAGCCAGCCAGATTGTGCTGGAAATTGCCCAGGCGCATGGCGTAGAGCTGGCAGCCAAAAGCAAATCTATGGCTACGGAGGAAATCCACCTGAACGAGGTGTTGGCAGAAGCCGGCATCACGCCAGTGGAGACGGATTTGGGCGAGTGGATTATCCAGTTGGCCGGAGAGCCGCCCTCGCACATCATCGCACCGGCCATCCACAAGACAAAGGAGCAAGTAGCCGACCTGTTCAGCCAGGAATCGGGTAAGCCATTGTCGGCAACGGATATTCCCCAACTGACAGAGGAAGCGCGGCGGATGCTGCGGCAGAAGTTTTTGACAGCGGGGCTGGGGATCAGCGGCGGCAATATCATGGTAGCGGAGACGGGCAGTATTGTCCTGGTGACGAATGAGGGCAACGGCCGTATGGTCACCAGCGTCCCACCCGTCCACGTGGCCGTCATCGGCATCGAAAAAATTGTACCGGACTGGAACGGCGCGGCCGTGTGGCTCTCCTTGCTGGCCCGCAGCGCCACCGGCCAGCCCATGTCCATTTATACCAGCGTCATCACCGGCCCGGCCCGCGCTGACGACCCGGACGGCCCGGCAGAAGTGCATATTGTTTTGCTGGACAACGGCCGCAGCCAACTGGTCAACACAGAATACGAGGAAGCGCTGCAATGTATTCGCTGCGGCGCCTGCCTGAACATCTGCCCCGTCTACCGGGAAGCGGGCGGCCACGCTTACGGCAGCCCCTACAGCGGCCCGATTGGGGCGGTGGTCTCCCCCCTGCTCTTTGGCCTGGAAAATTACCCGGCGCTGCCCCAGGCCAGCACCTTGTGCGGCGCCTGCCTGGACGTCTGTCCGGCGCGGATTGACCTGCCGCGCATGCTCCTGGCCTTGCGCGCCGAGGAAGTGAAGCAAAACTTGCTCCCCTGGCATGAGCGTAAGGCGGAGGAAACGGCCGCTGCTGTGTTGGCGCGTAAGCGGGTGATGGGGTTGTCTACAAAAACGTTACGGGTATTGCAACGGCCGTTTGTCCGGGAGAACAGTTTACGTGTGCCTGAGAGGATGAATCCGGGGAACGGCCGTAAGCTGCCGGCGCTGGCTAAAAAATCGTTCCATCAATTGTGGAAAGACGGAGAAGTCTGAATGTGAAAATTGATTGGATGATTTGAAAACACCACCCGGCAACCGTCTTCATGCCCTCAAAGGCAACCACAAAGGACAGTATTCAATTTCTGTCAATGACCAGTGGCGTATCTGCTTTCGGTTTGTTGATGGCGACGCTTATGACGTTGAAGTTTGTGACTATCACTAACGAGGTTTGGAAAAATGAGTATTCCCAACACGATCAGGATGCAGCGCAGACCAACCCATCCGGGGGAGATGCTGCGCGAGGATTTTATGCCGAACTATGGACTTACCGTATCCGGTTTGGCCGAAGCGATAGGCGTTTCCCGGCAATCAATCAATGAACTGCTGCGTGAACGCCGCCGCGTCAGCCCGGAAATGGCATTGCGGCTGGCCCGGCTGTTCGGCAACTCGCCGGAATTCTGGCTAAACGCGCAGCGGGCCGTGGATTTATGGGATGCAGCCCAAGCTATTCAGAATGATGTAGCTCGCATCAGACCGCTCATCCCCGCGTGACATTGACCCTGAAGAAGCAATGGACGAAAAAATGAATCCTATTCCTCCCAATATGACCATTCACGAAGCTGCCGTTTTTTGGGGCACGCGCAGCGTAGCTGATTATCCCTCGCATGTTGTCCAATTTGATTACGCACCAGACGATCACATAGCGCGGCCTCTTGGCCGCAACCAAAAAGGCGGTCCATCCTTGCAGCATAATGAAGGCTGAAGTAACGTCATTACAGACGCCTATAATTGGAGTCAAAGACTCAACACCAACCACTATGCCACAGGACGGACCATGA
>JAJRTP010000258.1 GCA_024278255.1 Chloroflexota bacterium
TCCAGTTCTTTTTTGGCGGCAAACAACTCGTCCCGGCGCTGCTGTACGCGGATGTGCAGCCCGCTGATTGATTCTACGGCATATTCCCATTCCAGCGCCGTCAGATAAGCTGCCAGAGCCACCAGGAAATTAATTATAGCGGGCGCGGCCAACTGACGCAGTAACAACCAAAAGTCAAATGCGCCTACACTCACTGTGACGCCGATGAGAGACAAAACGACAGAGATCCCCCAAGTGTAAAATCCGGCTCTGGGTGAATAGAGCATACTGCTGATGATAATCAACACGCCGAAAAAATACGGCACAGGGCTGCCCGGCTGCCATTCTGTAGCTAACAGCAGGGTAATCAGAAAAAGGTACAGGCCCACAAAGAGCGTGGCTCCCGACTTGGCCTGATCACGCTTGACGAGCCGCCAGGAAAAAAGCCCGCCCCCAAAAGCCAGCAGCGTGATCACCCAGAAATGCCAACTATCCTGAAGCCGCGCAGAGTTTACGATCCCGGCCAGCAAACCGACCACAACGGTAAGGGTGCTGATGACGGGGATGATAATCTCACTGGTATCGCTGCGCAGTTCATCAGAATAGGGTTCACTCATACGACCCATTCTAAAAGGGTACGGCCGTATCTGCCATGCAAATTGTGTGAAAGAGGGTAGTCAATTGGTCACAATCACACAGACGTTGTGTCGTCTGGTTTGATGGCAGGGTTTGTCAGACCATCCGTCATTGTGGGGGATAAATAGCAACCGCCGTTATAAACTGTGTGTATCGTTTCTATCAATTCGCGGCTGTCTGATCCCTTCAAAAAATAACCGGCAGCGCCCGCTTCCAGCGCTTCCAGAAAGAACGCTTTTTCTTCGTGCATGGTGACGATGATTATTTTGGTGTCAGGCTGCCTTGCCAACACACGCCGGGTCACCTCCAGGCCGGACATATCATCCATGGCAATATCTACCAAAGCGATGTCCGGATTGTGTTCCTGGATAGCGGCAATGGCTCCCTGCCCGCTTTCAGCCGCCCCCACTACCGCAATGTCTGATTCGTCTTCCAACAACAACACCAAACCTTCTCGCATAATAGCGTGATCGTCAACCACAACGACTCGAATTTGTTTTTCAGGCATAGACTATTTCCTCTTGCCGTTCCGGCACCGGAAGAATCACATAAATAGTCGTTCCCTGACCGGGCGTGGCTTCAATTGTAACGTCGCCTCCGGCCAGGGCTGCTCGTTCCCTGATGCCAGCCAAGCCTAATTTATCACGCCGATTATCATCGCTGAAGCGGGATAGGTCAAATCCCCGGCCATCATCCCGCAGGGTCAGAGCCACACGGCCGTCATCACACGCCATATCAATCCAAAAATGGGCCGCCTGGCCGTGCCGCACAGCATTATTCATCGCTTCCTGAGCAATACGGAACAGTATCGTCTCGGTTTCCAGAGGTAAACGGCCGTCAAACTCGTTTTCTGTAATCGTTACCTCAATACCCACAGGCCGCATCATATTCTCTGCCAGCCAATCCAGCGCCGGTATTAAACCCAATTGATCCAGTACACCTGGGCGCAGGGCGGCGATAATGCGGCGCAGTTCTGTCACTGTTTGCCGGGTTAAGCGCTCACTCCGTTGCAGCCGCTGCCGGGCATGTTCATCATCCGGGGCTATCACATTGTCCAGCGAGTGCAGGCTTAGCTCTACGGCCGTCAACATCTGACCAATTTCGTCATGTAATTCATACGAAAGCCGCTTGCGTTCCGACTCCTGCGCCGTAATCACCTGGCGCAGCAAAGCTTCCGTCAGCAGTTTTTGGTGGCGCAAATCGTGTGTCTGGGATTCGACCCGTGTCTCCAGCGTTTCATTCAACTCCGATAACGCCTCGATGTTCGCCAACAATTGGCAGCGCATCTCCTCCAGAGCCGCAGCCATCTCCCCAATTTCGCCCCCTTCCGTCGTTTTCAAATTTACGTCCAGGTCGCCGGCGGCAATTTGCCGGGCTTGCTCTGTCAGCTTCTGCACCGGACGCACCAGACGGCGCGTGCCCAGCAAAGTAGCCGTCCAAATGGCAATAAAAGCGGCAATGCCCAGGATAATTAAACCCCGCCGCAGGGCATAAACAGCGGCAAATGTTTCCGTATCCACGTCGCCGCCCAAACCGACGCCCCAGGGCACGGTCTGCAATGGCGCTACCGCCATCACATGGAGATGTCCTTCCGGTTCATTGTGCAAATCCAGTTCAAATTCCACAATCTCCACAACGGGTTGGGGCGTCATCATGGCTCGCTGGTAAAAATCGCCATGCTCCCCCGGCGATAAGAAGGATAAATCAAAGGTAGAAGCAATGGTTTCCCCCTGGGCGTTAAACAACACGGAATGAGCCGTCTCGCCCAGAAAGGTAGCCCGCTGCAAGGACTGACGCACGCCTGGCCCGTTCAAATCCAGCAAACCGCTGAGCAGCCCTAAAAAACGGTCTCCGTCGTACAGAGGGACGGTTACGGCCGTTACCGGTAAATCGTTCAGTGGTTCGGTAAAGGGTTCAGAAATTGTCACCTCTTGTTGGGTTAACGCCTGGGCAATGTGGGGCAAACCGGACAGGTCTTCATTGGGCGCATAAAGTTCTGGGGGATCAGAGAGAATGACACGGCCGTCAGGCCCGATAAACGTTACACCAGCGGAAAAATGCCCCGGCCCGCCAAATGTATGGGCCAACGCCTCCGCCTCATCCGACAATGTTCTGTTCGTACTGTCAAAATCCGCAAATCGTGTGGCTGATTTTAATTCGGAAATGGCTTCCAGCAGCAGGGCATCCAGTTCACTGGCAACCATTTGGGTAATCACCAGCCGCTCATCCAAAATGCGCTGCTGGCTGTCTTGCAGCGCCCGCTCCGCCACAATGGCAAATGCGGCAAATAACGCCAAAAAACCCAGGCTAATTCCCAAGGCCATACGAGGCCAAAGGCCTACTCCAAAGAACCGGTATTTTTGCAAATTCATCTAAGGAAAGCTTACATCACTTGCCCGATCTAAACCATGACGGTATACGTAACTGGCGGCTTTATAAGCT
The DNA here is from genome assembly GCA_024278255.1 of Chloroflexota bacterium. Classification (GTDB taxonomy): domain Bacteria; phylum Chloroflexota; class Anaerolineae; order Promineifilales; family Promineifilaceae; genus JAJRTP01. Next base: position 3,058 of record JAJRTP010000258.1, read on the forward strand.
ACGCTGCGCAAGAGGGACAACAAATCCATAACTGGCACGCTCTTCAAGAGAAATCCTTTTGCGCCGCAGCGAATGGCCTCGAATAGACGAGCGTCATCGTCGTGGGCGGTCAGAAAAACGATGGGGGTGTCTGGCTGTTCTGCCAATATGGCCCGGGTGGCGTCCAGTCCCGTCCCATCCGGCAGATTAAAATCCATCAGAACCAGGTCGGGTCGAAGTTCACGCGCCTTGACCACCGCACCGGCTACTGATGCCGCGGTTCCGGCAACCGTTAAGTCAATTTGAGCGTTCAGTAAACTGGTCAACCCTTCTTTAAAGCTGAAAACTCCGGAAAAGTTCGACGTGACAAATCAACACATTTGTGAGATGAATAGGGGAATGAAAAACTACACGAATATCTCCAACCCA
>JAJRTP010000259.1 GCA_024278255.1 Chloroflexota bacterium
CTGAGCAATCAGAAGCACCTGGGTGCGTTGGTGGCCGATTTTGCCGGGCAGCGTGGTGTGGAAGCGGTCACGGTGGAAGCAGCGGATGCTTCCGGTGGGGCAGCTATGCGCCAGGCAGTACTGGCTGTGCAAAGCGGCCTGGTAGAAACAGCCCTGGTTATTGGCGTAGAAAAGATGACGGATGAGACGGGCACGCCGGTTACGGCCGCATTGTCTACCGGTCTGGACGCTGATTATGAAGTGGAGCAGGGCCTGACGATGGCCGGCATGGGGGCGCTGATCATGCGCCGCTACATGTATGAGTATGGCCTGGATGTGGCTGATTTTGCCGGATTCAGCGTTAATGCCCACGCTAACGGGGCGGACAATCCGATGGCTATGTTCCGCAATCGCTTGAAAGCGGAACGGTTTGCGATGGCTCCGCAAATTGCCACCCCGGTTAGCTTGTTTGATGCCGCTCCTGGCGGGGATGGCGCGGCAGCGGTCATTGTGACAAGCCGGGAACGGGCGCTGGATATGGTGCCGCAGCCGGTGCGGGTGGTGGGTTCGGCCGTGGCTACGGATACGCTGGGGCTGCATGACCGCAAAAATATCTTGTGGCTGGCGGCTGCGGAAAAGAGCGCCAAATTAGCTATGGAGCAGGCGGGTGTGACGCCGGACGATATTGATGTGTTTGAACTGCATGATTCTTTTACGGTGATGGCCGCCTTGTCGCTGGAAGCGGCTGGTTTTGCGGAACCGGGCGAGGGCTGGAAACTGGCGCGGGATGGGGAGATTGGGCGCAACGGCCGTATCCCCATCAGCACCTTTGGCGGCCTGAAAGCGCGGGGTAATCCGGCCGGGGCCACCGGTGTTTACCAGATTGTGGAACTGTCCCGCCAACTGCGCGGTGAAGCGGAAGCCAACCAGGTGGCAGGCGCTAAAATCGGCATGGCCCAGAATTTGGGCAGCAGCGGGGCTACGGCCGTAACCCATGTACTGCGATTAGATGCGTAAGGTGTGCAGGCACAAAAAGACAGCGTGTATCACAAATTATACCTTTCATCTTGACATAAAACGAAAACTCTATCCGGTTGATAGCTTTTGACAGCATTTTCGGCGCGACTGACAGTGAATGAGAGTGTTTTTGCGGATAATAAGGTGCGAAGAAAATCTGTGAAATCGGTGAAATCTGCGGTTTCTGACTTACGGAGATAAAAATTATGGAAGTGTCACGTCATTGGCGTTTACAGGAACAAAGATATAAATTGGTTGGTGAAACATGCGATAACTGCGGTGTCAAATTATTCCCGCCGCGGGACGTATGTCTGGAATGTGAAGCCCCGGCGCAGGAACTGTATACTTTTACCGGCCTGGGTGAAGTTTTCTCGTACACCACCATTTATGACGCGCCCGCGGGGTTTGAGCATGACGCGCCTTACATGGTGGCTTTGGTCAAACTGGACGAAGGCCCGGTCATTACAGCCCAGTTAACAGATATGAGCGAAGGTGACGTGGAGATCGGGATGCCGGTGGAAATGGTCACGCGCAAGCTGCGCACGGATGGCGAGGAAGGTATGATTGTGTACGGCTATAAATTCCGGCCGGCTTTGGCAGCCGTCTAAACCCATCCCCCAACACAAAAAAGACAAAGGGTCTGGCGAAAAACGCCAGACCCTTTTTTTGTTGAGATTACAATAGATTGGGAAAGAAGCAGATGATTTTGGGAGGAAAAATCTGTTCCTTTCTTTATCTGTTGTACTCATGGTGAAAAATTCAGGACGTTAGTTTTGCACGCCCCTTTCCGCCTGCACCATCCCCGCTTTCGTCTTTTGCCACACGTCATACGTGATGGGCAGCAAGGAGAGTATCCACAGCATGTAAGCCGCGCCGTGCAGGGGGCTGCGGAGAGGTTCGATGAGGATGCTGGCCCAAAGGAAGACAGACCCCAAATTGACCAGGGCGAAAGTAAGCCACGTGCCGCCTAACTGCGCCTTCTCATCCCCCAGGAAGAAGCGCTGGTAGAAATAGGGGATGATGGCGTAGCCAAACTGCAAGACCCAGCCGTAAATCAATGCTTGCGGCGTGGTGGTTTCCAATGCTTTGGCCGGCATGACGCCTTCGATGCCAAAAATGACGAAGGGAGCCATAGACAGCGGGGCAAACAACCAGAAGTAGGAAGCCAGTAGATGGGCTATGCCGGGCGTCCAGGCAGCCCTATCGCCCCACAGAGGTTTGATAGCCAGGACAAGAAGCCAGATGGTGGCGCTGGTGTGTAAAACGGAACCGACGATAGCCAGGTTTTTGTCGTTGAGCCAGGGACTTAACACCAGAGCTAACGCCCCCAGGGTGATCATCCAAAAGATGGGGGTGATGGCGCGTTGGCTGGCTAACGGCCGTTTCGTCCACGTCTCATACAAATCCACAAACAACCCGGCAAAAATCAGCGATAGGAAGCCCCAGTTATTGGCGTGGATATGTACTTCACCGGCATCTCCCACAATGCCTAACGGGCCTGACCAGCCGGTGAAAAAGCCGGTTCCTACCAAAATGCCAATCAGGAGGAAGAAGAGGCCGGAGATGTAGAATTTACGGCCGTTTTTCGGCCCGCCACTTTTTCCGGAAGCCGCCCGCATACTGGCTAATTGAATGAACAGTAATATTGTGGCGCTAAAAATCAGTGTGCCGCCAGTAATGATGGGTACTTTGTTCACCAGAGGAATGCCGATCAATAACAAAATAAACCCAACATTCAGCAGCGCCCAAATGTCCCAGCGCATTTTGGGGCGGGGCAGATCGTGATATTTGGCGGTGAGAATGGGCGTCACGCCAAAAATAATTTGGGTAACAACGCCAATAGTAATGAAATGAATCCGCAGCCAGACCATGCCGTTAAACCAGGGCAGGATGTGCCAGCTTGAGAAAGATGCTTCTAAGGCGGCAAATATGGCGGCGAGTAAAAAGAGAAAGGCCATTATCATATAGGGAATCATACAAGTTGCTCCGTTTGTTTGAATTTTAAGTTACTCAAGAAGTTCAACTTCTTTGAGAAGTTGAACTTCTAAAGTGTAGCAGAGGGGCCACGGCCGTTCCACGATATTTGTCGGATTTGCGGCATTGGTAGGACGATTTTACAAAATCGCCCTACCAATTGATGCCCAATTTTTGGGAAAAGGAGTAAAATCAGAGCCGACTTATAATCCGTTAATAATAGGAGCTGCGATGACAGACATCCGCTTTGACCGCTATTACCGTTACGACGAACTAACCGCCATTCTCCAGGGTTGGGCCGACGAGTATCCCACCCTGTGCCGCCTGGAAAGCATGGGGCAGAGTTTTGAAGGCCGGGACATCTGGGTACTGCTCCTGACCAATTTTGATACCGGCCCGGACACGGAAAAACCGGCTTACTGGGCGGACGGCAACATCCACGCTACGGAAACGTCCGCCTCCACGGCCGCGCTCTACCTGATCAATAAACTGCTGACAGAGTACGGCCGTGACGAGCGCATCACCTACGCCCTGGACAGCCGCGCCTTTTACGTCGTGCCCCGCCTCAACCCGGACGGGGCAGAATGGGCGCTGGCTGACATCCCCAAATTCATCCGCAGCAGCACACGGCCGTATCCCCGCACCGATGAACTGGATGGCCTGCGCGAAGAAGATGTGGACGGGGACGGCCGTATCCTGCAAATGCGCCTGCGCGACCCCAATGGCAATTGGAAAACCCATCCCGACGACCCCCGCCTCATGATCCCCCGCGCCCCCGACGACCTGCCCGGCGGCGAGTACTACCGCCTCTTGCCCGAAGGCCGCATCAAAAATTACGACGGCGTGATTATCAAAATGGCCCCGCCGCTGCAAGGCTTAGACCTCAACCGCCAGTTCCCCGTTTTTTGGGAACCCAACCAGCAAGGCGCGGGCCATTACCCCGGCAGCGAACCGGAACCGGGCGCGGCCATGAAATTCATCGCCGACCATCCCAACATCACCGGTTCCGTCAGCTTCCATACCTTCAGCGGCGTCTACCTGCGCCCGCCGACAAAGGGCGCGGACGACACGCTGCCCACGCAAGACCTGTTCACCTACAAAAAGCTGGGCAAACTGGCCGAAGAAATGACCGGCTACCCGGCCGTCTCCGTCTTCCACGACTTCAAATACGACCCCAAAGAGTTCATCAAAGGCACGTTTGACGACTGGATGTACGAATACCTGGGCGTCTATTCCTGGACGTGTGAAATCTGGAGCATCCAGCGGCAGGCGGGTATTGAGGAGTACAAGTATATTGACTGGTTCCGCGAACACCCTGCCGAGGACGACCTGAAAATCATGCAGTGGAATGATGACGTGCTGGACGGCAAGGGGTATATTGATTGGTACGAATTTGACCATCCCCAACTGGGCCAGGTGGAACTGGGCGGCTGGCATACCTTTGAGACGTGGCGCAATCCGCCTTACCAACTGCTGGAAAAGGAAGTCGCGCCGCTGGCGGATTATGCCATTACGTCCTGCCTGGTTTCGCCCAAACTGGAATGGTACGAGGTGCGCCATACGGCCGTCGGCAGCGTCCACACCATCCGTGCCGTTGTCCACAACACCGGCTGGCTGCCCACCAACGTCACCGAGCAGGCCACCAAGATGAAGGTGGTGCGGGAACTGGAACTGGACATCAAGCTGCCGGCCGGGGCCAAACTGCTCTCCGGCGAACTGAAAACGATGCGCGGCCAGCTCAAAGGGCGGGATCACAAATGGCAGTACGCCGTGTGGAGCGATGACAGCACTACAGAGCGGGCCAAAGTGGAATGGGTGGTCGAGGCAGAAGCGGGGACAGAGGTGGCGATTACGGCCGTACACCCCCGCGCCGGCGCCATCCGCCAAACCATCACCCTGTAGGACGATTTTGAAAATCGTCCCACAAAATAGAGGAGAAAAATATGGCAGATAACAACACCCCCTTACTGGAACTCAAAGGCGTCTCCAAAAGTTTTGGCGCTGTCCAGGC
>JAJRTP010000260.1 GCA_024278255.1 Chloroflexota bacterium
CGTCGTACAGCCACACCACCACCCGCCGCCCCAGGTAGACCCCCTCTGTGATCACCAACAGCCAGTATAGCAGCGCGGAGACGGCGGCAATGGCGACAACTAACAGCACTAAAATAAGCCAGATCATACGTTTACGTCAGATTGGTTCTCTTCTTCACTAGCAAGAGCATCCTTTAGCCTGTCCATGATGAACTTTTCGATTTCGCTTGCTATGGTAAAGCACTCCCGGCTTTATCCAGCCAGAGTTGGACGTACTCTTTGGTTTTATCGCTCATACAACACATGTCTTTCAGTTAAGACTGTGTTGATAAATGTGTGCGGCACATCTCGCCATCGCTCGACATCCTCATGCGAATAAAAAAGAATATCTTTTGGCGAACGGAACTGGCTTAATAGCAGGCGAATATCCAGCCCTCGTTTGTAACGAGGTAAGCGTTTTTCGCGGTCCGAAATGATAAGCAAATCTATATCGCTTTGTTCAGCAGCATCACCCCGCGCCCAGGAACCAAACAAGATTATTTTGTCCGGCTGGTATTCACGAACAATACATTCTGTAATCTGGTCTATTTCTGGATGATCCTTCATTCTTTTGCCCATGTGATTTATGCTCTTCAATGCATTTATGCGTTCTTGCATCAACCAATTTCTGGTATCTTCTCAATAACTTGGGGCAGCTGTGGCCGGTCTCCCGACCGTGCCACCAGTGGCTCGGTCAGGAGACCGGCCACAGCCCCAGAATATTGAGATGTTACAATTTCTGTACGTTTTCATTGTAACAGAGAATTTGTTAATTTGGATGATTACTTCTGCTTTACACCCAAGCTGACCCTACTTGTGCGCCCGAATCCAGTAGCGCATGAGCGGCACGGCAAAATCTACCCGGTTACCGGCCGTCACCCGAACCACATCATGCTTTTTCAGAACGCCCAGCGCCTTCTCATGCGCAGGCAAGATTTCGGCCGCATCCAGCGGCTCCTCCGCCTGCGCCAATTGGCGCAGAATGTCAAGCTGCCCCGGCACAGCATCATGCTCCGCCTGCCCCCAGACGCCGGTGAAATAGTAGCTGCCCTGCTCGTAAAAATCAGGGGCCATCACCACGTCGTCCACATCCGCCGGGGTGAAGCGCGGATCGCGGGGGCTGCCTTCCTCGAAGACGCTCTGGTTGTAGCGGCGCACCAGCGTATGCCCCACCAACTGCGTCAGATATGGTTGCCCCTGTACCCAGTCATACACCCGGTTGACAGTATCTCGCGTGAAATCCAGCGGAAAATCAGGGGTGGGGTTCGCCAGCAGCTGCGCCGACGCGCCGGGGGAGAGAAAGCTGACGTGGACCGGCGTCACACTGGCAAAAAGCGGATTCCAATAATCGGCCGTCATCTCCTCCAGCGTGTGCAAACCGGCTAAGGCCAAAATGAACCACGGTTCGCTGTGGACGATGCCGCGCAAAATGTCCAGCACCTCCGGCTCAATGTCGCCCGCGTCGATCCCTTTTTCGATGAGTTCAAATTCATCAATGGTGAGGATGACCCGGTCATCAGCGCCCAACGCCTTTTTGAGCGCCCGCAAAAAACGGTTAAACGCCGTGTAGCCGTTGCGGGTATACGCTGCCAGCTCCGGTTCCGGCAGGGCGAGACCGTTGGCGGCGAATGCTTCTTCCCAGGCGTCAAAGATAGCCAGGGCGAAGGCGTGGAGCAGCTCGCCGGTGTGGTGGACTTTGCCCAGCCGCTGCATGGTGAATTGGGCGATGAGCGTATGGGCGCCAAAACGCAGCCCCAGATTTTGCAGAATGGAGCTTTTGCCCATGCGCCGGTGGCCGAACAGGACCACCGAAGGCACAGGCTGCGTCCCGTCACTGCCCCACAACTCTTCCAGCCGTTGTAAAATCGCTTCCCGGCCCACAAAAAGAGGGCCTGCTACCGGATTGCCTACCACATACGGGTTGCGTACCGGTTCTGTAATCACGATTTCCCCGATTTCACCGCCCGCTTTGGCTAAAATATCCCGCCAACTTTTGGCGATGTATTTAACCGCCGGCCATTCCGGGTAGGCGCAGGTATCGGCCGCATCTTCAATTAGTGCTGTGAGAACCGCGCCGGCCCGCCCCAGGGCGGCGCTGCGGTTGAGCTGGGAAATGCTTTCCTGAGCGATGGCTGCTTCCTGCGCCACGGTACGCAGCCGGTTCAAAGTGGCAACGACAGAGGGGCGCAATGGCTCACTTACATTCTGAACCAGCCAGCCGGTTGTTTCTGCCCACTGCGCTACCTCAGCCAATACTTCGGCTTGTAACCCCGCATCGATTGCCACAACGCTGTTATACAAAATCTCGCCATGAGGTAGTTTACGGCAGTCGGCAAACGCTTTCACAGCGTCCTCTATATATCTCCTATGCAGTAACCAGAACCCGGCGCAGGCGGCGCGGGTGGGCGTATCCAGACGAAGCATAAGATGCTCCCGACCATACCAACGCCTCTTAAATCGTTTGGGAATCAGGAAAAAGCCATTTGCAAACTCATGCTTGATCGCTTTGTCCAGTGGGGCGGAACAGAAACGGAGCAGATCCCAATCAAAGGGGTCTTGTGCGATCTGGTTCACGGCGGGCAGAATATATGGCGGGGAGAGATGGGTGAGCCACGCTTCAACCGCCTGGATGACGGTGATAAATTGCAGGGAATAAGCGAGCAGTTCATTGACGTTTGCCATCCCTGCTTCCGGGTTACGGCGCAGCCAACCGGTGAGTTGCTTGCGTAAGGGAGAGAGGGGCTGCCACGCCATGCGGCTGCTGCCCACCAATCGCCCCGCTTTATATTGCAGCCAATTCCAGCCATTATCCAAAAAACGTCCACCGATCAACAACGGTACCCCCCCCCCCCCCAGTACACCGGCAGTAACAGTAATCAAAATCATCGCGGCATTCAAACCCCCTTCAATGAGGCCACCCGCCACGCCAACCGCCACGCCAACCGCCACGCCACCCGCCACGCCACCCGCCCCGCCACCCGCCACGCCACCCGCCACGCCACCCGCCACGCCAACCGCCACGCCACCCGCCACGCCACCCGCCACGCCAAACGCCAC
>JAJRTP010000021.1 GCA_024278255.1 Chloroflexota bacterium
CCGCTGTTTTAGCTGTTCAATCCGTTTCTGATAATCCGCTCTAAGAATCAGCGCTTCTGCCAGTTTCATAAATGCCTCCGTTTTCAGTTTTCAGTGTTCAGTTTTCAGTGTTCAGACAGTTGCCCACTGAACACTGAAAATTGAGTACTGAACACTCCTCACCGAACACTATAAATCACCACTCCCTCATTCCGGTACACTTCTTCCAGCAAGCCAAGCTCCGTCATTTGCTGGAATTTGCGGATACCTTCGGGGGCGTAATACACATTTTCCAAATCGCCGACGTACACGTATTGTACATCGTAGGTATCTAAAATTTGTTGGGCTTCGGCCGGATTGGGCGTATTGTACAGGCGATGTACGTCCTGAATGCGCCGGTCAATCAGCGAGCCGGGCAGGACGGCCCGCTGCTGTCGCTGGTGGCCGCTCCAGCCGATAATGTCTGCCAGACCGGTGTACATGGCCACGCGGTTACTGATGGTGCGGTAATAATTGTCGCTGTACCCCTCGGCAATGACGGGCGAGCCTTCAATATTCTCCTGCATCCAGCGAACCGCCTCGTAATCATTGGCCAGGGAGATTTGTGAGCCGTTCACGTCGCCGTAAGAGACGTAAGACATAAAGGCCATCCCGTCCAAAGTTTTGGGCGCTTCCTGGCTCATGCGGATTTCCCATTTGGCTTTGGTGGCCAGGATGGGATAGAGCAGGGCGGCAAAAACCAGCAGCCCCAGGCCGATGGCCCAGGCGTGTTTCAGCGTTGGTTTGCGCTTAATCGCCTGCCAGACGGTGACGGCCGTTACCCCCGAAGCCACGCTCAACAACAGCCACACCTGCATGTAAAACTTGAACACCGTATTCATCCGGCCAATCGTCCCTTCCACAATGAAAAATTCTACAAACAGGGTAATGCCCAGCGCCGAGGCAATCAGAATCAAAGTCACCCGGCTGGCAACATCCAATCCCGACCGCAGCCCCAACAGCCCAGCGATAACCGTCAGCGTCAACACCACCGGCACAATCCAGTAGCCCATCAAGGCCAGAAGTATAATTAGAATCAGGTACAGGACGACGGCTAACAGCAGGGGGATGGCCAGCGGTTCCCATTGGCGCAGTTGTTCATCTGTCCAGGTTTTGGCCCAGCGGCGGAATTCGTAGATGAGATAGCCGATGATGAAGAAAAGGAAAAGACCGTAAATGATCAGATAATTGCTTAGATGGGTTTGAGAGCCGTCCCACCGGGCGATGGAGGTGAAGCCCGCGCCAAAATTGCTGGTGAAAGGGTAAAAACTGAGCCAGGCGGCGGCAAATAAAACCAGCCAACTGAGGATGGCCCGGCTCCAGGTTTGCAGCTTAAAGATGCCGCCGTTGCGTTGGGCGGATACGTACAAAATTGCCAACATTCCGATGACCAGGTAGGTGGGGTAATCCCAAATGTTGATCGCTTGCAGGGAGCCGATAATCAGCCCACCGATACCCAGGCGGATGAAGGTGCGCGTCTGGCTGCACGCGGGCATGTTGGCGGCGAATACGGCCGATACCGCCCAGGCCAGGGCCAGCATTTGCACAGGCAGACTGAGCATGTGAGCGTGCAAATCGCCGTAGAGGAAGGTGAAGAAGGGAAATTCGGTAATCGGCCCCGCTTCACCCGGTGCGGCATTGATGGCTCGCGTGGCCGTCCAGAACCAGTCGCCGGGGTAGATGGGGGCCGGCTGGCCGCTGAGAACTTTGACGCCGCCATCGAACATCCGCAAAATACCGCTCAGTTCCGGGTTGCCTGCCTGCGTCCAGGCATTGATCAAGACGCCCACTTCCGCCAGATTGCCCAGAAAGACGGCTAAAATGGCGGCGATGACCCCGGCGGCAAGGGTGGTTTTGGTAATGGGTAATCTTGTCCTGAGCTTGTCGAAGGATGGGTAATTGGGTAATTGGGTAATTTTGGCGGCGCTCTCTTTTTTTGCCATGATATTGTAGGCAACGCCGAAGACGCCTAATCCCGTCAAGGCATAAAAGGTAGCTAAGTTAAGGTTGTAGGCCAGGGTGGGGACGATACCCAGGAGTTTGGGCAGGACGCCGGCGAGGACGAAGCCGTAGTAGTAGTAGTTGAGATAGCCCCCGGCAAACCAGGGATCGTAGGGGGGGAAGACGGTGGATTTGAGTACGGCCGTAAAATAAGTCAAATCCATCGGTTTTTCGCCGCCCCAAATCACATCCCACACGTCCGGGTTGCCCAGACGGATGAGAATTGCCAGTAGGAACAACCCCAGGGCAAATAGTTCCACAAAGAGCATGTACCGTTTGTGGGCGCCCCGCCAGTCACCCAACGCCTCCCTGTTTTTGGCGGCGATGATAATGCTAACAATACCCAGAAGAAGAACGCCTAATCCGGCGGTTACGGCCGTATTCGGCAAAACCTGCAAGCTGCCCGTGATCCAGACAAAATAGGCGACGAGGAAAATCGCCAGCATCCGGGAAAGGGTGTACCCCTTGTCCGGCAGGCCGCGAAAGATGACAAAGGCGAGAGGAAAGGCCAGCCAGCCCAGAAGTATGAGGGCCAGCCACCAGACAACGGCCGCTAAAATCCAGTTGTTGGAGAGAATACCGTTGACGTTAAACAGTTCACTGAATGTACCGCCCGCTCGCTGCAAAGCGGCCGTGGCCGCCGACATCATCAGGCCGTTGGGGGCGCGAGTGGCGTCGCCGGGGGTCATAAAGGCGGTCTGGCTTAAATCCACGTCATCCAGAATGTTGAGCGTGTTTTCCCGACTGTAGGCGTCTGGCTTGGCAAAAATCCAGACGGGCGGATGGTCGTAGACGCTGAACGCC
>JAJRTP010000261.1 GCA_024278255.1 Chloroflexota bacterium
ATCCACGAAATTCGGCTCGATTATTCAATTATAAAGGTACTCGAATCAACTCAATCTTGATTGAGTTTGGTTCATGTTGTCAAAAGTCCAAGCCAGTAAATTAGCCGGGATATTGGCCGAAGCGCTGGATGACAGGGCCGCGCTTGTGGCTTTGGCAACGGCATTAGGGGAAAACCCCAATAACATCATGCCGGAAGAGGTAACGGTGCGGGAAAATGCCGATGATTTAACCCTGGCCATGGCCCGCCGCAACAAACTGGATGAGTTGATCAATGCCGTTCACGAAAGGCGTCCGGACATTGACCTGACGCCGGTAGGCGGCCCTCCCGCCACGCCTCTCGTGACCCAAGCCCACGTAACCGCTCTGAAAACCTGGCTGAAACGGGAAGCGCAGCGCAGCAATGCCCTGCCTTTAGCCCCGTTGGACCCCAAAGGGCGGGATGCGGCCGTTGTTTCCCTGGGTCAGGTGTTCATCAATCTGGACACCGGGGGAACGGCCCATCATCGGGAACCGGCCGGACAGGAAGGTGTGTATCACCACCGGCGGCATAGTGCGGCCCTGGCCCACATACATAACAAGCGGCAAATTATTCTGCTGGGCGATCCCGGCTCCGGCAAATCCACCTTGCTGCGCTTTTTGACACACTGCCTAGCCCTGCACGCCCTGGCCCCGCGAGGCGACTGGCTGAAAGCATTAAGCTGGCCGGAGGAGCATATCCTCACCGCCACCATCGATCCCCAAACTGCCTGGCAAGAAGCGGAAAAGCAGCAGAAAAAGGCAAAGAAAGACGCCGAACAGCCCATCCAAACGATAAAGAAATGGTGGATAGAGGATGCGCCGCTGCCCCTTCTCCTGGAACTGCGCGACTTTGCCCGCACGGCTTTTGACCCGCAATCACCCCTGGCTTTGTGGCAGTTTGCCGCAGACCGTCTACGCCGGCAAGGATTTGAGGAAGCTGTGCCCGCGCTGGAAAAGGCGGCGCGGCAAGGCCGGCTCCTCTTTTTGCTGGACGGGGTGGACGAAGTGCCGCTGGCGCAGCGCCCGGCCGTGTGGCAAGCGATCCAGGCGTTGAGTGATGGCCCCTACCTGGAAAACCGCTGGGTAACCACCTGCCGCATCCTCTCTTTTGCCCCGGCAGAAGCGCCGGGCGGCGTGCTGGTACAAACTTTACAGCCGTTGAATCAAGAGCAGATCAATCATTTTATTGAAAGTTGGTACGGGGTGCTGGAAGCGGCCGGGGAACTGAAGCCGGAGCAGGCGGCCAATATGACGGAGCAGTTGCAAACGGCCGTACAGCGCCGCCGCCTGCAGGAACTGGCGGAAAACCCGATGCTGCTGACGATTATGGCCCTGGTCCAGACCTACCACGGCACGCTGCCGGACGAGCGGGCCAAACTGTACCAGGCATGTGTGAAAACGCTGCTCCTGCGCTGGCAAAAGGCCAAGGAAACGGAAGGGGCAGCCTTGCCGGACGTGCTGGCCGCGCTGGAGACCACGCAGGAAAACCTGGAACGGCTGCTGTGGGAGATTGCCTGGCAGGCGCACAGCCAGGCGCCGGAACGGCAGCAGGCGGCCGACATACCGGAAGACGACGTGATGAAAACGGCCCGGGCACAGTTGGGCAGCTATGCCAAAGCAGAACAGTTTATCGAATACACGGAACGGCGGGCGCATTTATTGGTGGGCAAGGGGGGGCCAGACGGAGCGGGTGTACACCTTCCCCCACCGCACCTTTCAGGAATATCTGGCGGCCTGCCGTTTGGCGGCGCAGCGTCGCTTTCCGCAGGAGGCGGCCAAACTGGCGGCGCAGGGGGATACCTGGCGAGAAGTGCTGGCCCTGGCGGCAGGAACGCTGGTGTTTAACCGGAATGACCGAGAACGGGCGTTGGAGGCGTGGCGGCAGTACTGCCCGAACAAACGCCAGCACTGGAAGATGAAGGCGGCTGGTACCGGGTGTGGCTGGCGGCGGAAATGATGCTGGTGGTGGGCCGGGAAGCGGCGGAGCAGGACGAAGTGGGACAGGAAACGCTGCCCCGCCTGCGGCAGCAGTTGGCCGCCTTGCTGGAACAAGGGCGCTTGACACCGCAGCAGCGGGCAGAAGCGGGGGACGCCCTGGGCTGGCTGGGCGACCCGCGCCCCGGCGTTTGTACGCTGGAACCGGAGATGATTGAGATTCCGGCCGGGCCGTTCTTGCTGGGCAGCGACAAGAAGAAAGACCCCAAAGCCGATAGTGACGAAGAACCGCAGCATACGGTAAAACTGCCAGCGTACCGCATCGGCAAATATCCGGTGACAGTGGCCCAGTATGCTTGTTTTATAGAGGATGGCGGCTACAAGAACCGCGCTTACTGGACGGAAGAAGGCTGGACATACAAGGAAAAAGAGGGCTGGACAGAACCGCGCTACTGGCAAGACCCGCAGTGGAACGCGCCGAACCGGCCGGTGGTAGGTATAAGCTGGTATGAAGCGGTGGCTTACTGCGCCTGGTTGAGCGAGAAAACAGGCAAAGCGTACCGTCTGCCGGATGAAGCAATGTGGGAGAAGGCAGCGCGGGGGGCAGACGGCCGTATCTACCCCTGGGGTGATGAGTGGGAACCGCACCGCTTGAATGCAGAAAATACAGTCGGGCGAACAACGGCCGTAGGCAGCTACCCGGACGGCCGTTCCCCC
>JAJRTP010000262.1 GCA_024278255.1 Chloroflexota bacterium
ATCACCACCACAACTTTCTTGCCTTTAATCATAAATATTTCCTGCGGCTGTAATTTTGATAGCAGGATTATACTGCCAAAATCTCAAATTCTGTGGCTTTCACGACCGGTTTAACGCGGCGTTGTTCCCTGACTAATTCAACAATTCCGTATTGGGACATTGTTTTCAGCGTTCTGGACAAATTACTTGACTGCCTGCCTGTAACTTCAGAAAGAACCCGAATAGAATCCGGTTCTGTTTCCCTGATGATCCGTAATAATGCCCTATTTTCATCGCTGAGAACTTCCGCCAGGGAACGCATTGACGTAAACCAAATCTGCGGTTCGTCTGGCGCCGGTTTATATTTGCCGGCCGCAATGTCCAGCATCCGCTGTCTTATCTTCTCTTGCGGCATAATGCCAATTCGCACTCGTTTACTTTGTTCCATATTTCCACCTTCGCCAGCACGTTATCTACACTTTCAAAAAAATCTTGTATTAGTTGGTACGCATCCTTGAATTCATAGGGAACCCCTTGATCTCTTTGGTGGCTGTGGAAATGATCAAACTCGATTTTATGCCCGGCGTACCTGTTTTTTCGGGGTGATTTTACTGCGTGAGCGTTGTCAAACCCCATCACTCTTTGCCCATATTGATCGTGCAGAGTCAAACTGTAGCGAATCCCGTGCGGCCTTACCGGGGAGACATTGGTTAGCGATACGTTGAACTTGACCCAATATCCATATTTTTGCTCAATGATAACGCCATCCAGGTCGAGCAGTGTGTCCAGCCCTAAATCTCTATCCATGCCGTTTCGTTGTATATCAACTGCTGATAAGTGTATCATGATTAGACAAACAAGAGCAAGCTTTGTTTATCTAATCTATACATTTCTTTCTTGGCAATCCGTGACTTTACTGAAAAAGCCACAAATTACATGAATTTTCACCAATTTTAGTCAAGTACAAATCTGTGTAATCTACGAAATATGCGGATTTTTCAGCAGACTCATCCGTGAAAATCAAGTTGTATCCGCGCTAGATGTGGTTCTTTTTAGGCCGGGATAGCAGGGCAAAGAAGCCGGAGAAGATCAGGCCAAAGAGCAGCGCGCCCAGCCAGATTGACAGCCCATTGTCCGGGCCGGCCGCAGCCATGCTTTCCGGTTCTTCTTCCGGCGGGGGAGGAACGGCCGTATCCTCTTCCTCCACTATCTCTTCCTCTACCGCCGGTTCAGGCGTCGCCTCTACTTCCACGGCCTCTTCCTCCGCTTCACTTTGCAAAGCCTGGAATACGGCCGTTGTCCGTGCCGGAACCGTAAACGTGCCCGTTTCTACATCATATCCTGCCGCCTGCAAAACCGCATCCGCCGAATTTTGCTGAATCGGATGCATCTCATACGGCGTACCGGCCAGTTCCGTAATCGTAAACGTCTGCGCTTCCGGCGAAGCGTTGAACAACACCACAATGCCGTCCCGCGCCCCGTCCAAATCCGCGCCAACCGTGTCCGCAATACTCATCACAATCAAGCCGGGAATTTGCGCCGGCCCCGTGTTGTGGAACCGGACGCGGGCCATAATCTCCTCCGCCGTTTGCAGGCGGAACAGCGGCGAACTGCTGCGGATCGCCAGCATCTCCCGGAACTGATTCACCGTCTGCAAAATCAACGCCTTGTCCGGGGCCAGATCGGGATTGGCCAGGCGGGGCTGCATCAACGGCCAGTTTTCCTTATTCTTGCTGGCGACCGGCAGCCCGACGCCCCAATTGTTCGACTCATACGTAAAATCCAGCCGGTTAAACCAGTCGCCCGAATTAAAACTGTCCCGGTCAAAATCCTTCGAGCGCAGCATATCGCTGCCCGCGTGGAAGAAGGGAACGCCCTGACTGAGCGCCACGACGCTTAGCCCCAGATTTTGCATCCGCACCCGATCCGCGATGCTGGCCGAGGCAGGCGCTTTGTACTGGATGGCGTCAAACAGCGTCTCATTGTCGTGCGCCGAGGCGTAGACGATATTTTCCTGCGGGTCTTCCGTATACCCGGCAAACTGGCCGTTGTACAAAATCTGCTTCCCCGTCACCACCTCCCCGGCGGCGTTGACCAGTTCATACGCCTTCAGATTGCCCGCCAGCCCCACGCGGATGTGGTCGCTCAGTTCCAGCAGCCGGGCCAACTGATCCGCCTCGCTGCCCTGATCGGAATCGTTGGGATCGGTGTAGAGGCCGTTGCTGAAGCCCTGTTTTTCGTAATCACCAAACGGGTTGCCGCCGCGAATGGCGTCCCGGATGCGGTCGTTGAACGTGCCGATCCCCGTGCCCGCCATGTTGAGCTGCGTGGCGTTGATCCCCCGCGCATTGTCCGCCACCTCGCCAAAGTTCCACCCTTCGCCGTAAATGTAGATGGCACGGCCGTCCACCCCATCTTCTTCCAGCGTCAACTCGTCCAGCGCCTGCCGCACCGCCAGCATATCCGCCTTCATATGATGCCCCATCAGGTCAAAGCGGAAGCCATCCACCTGGTACGCCGTGGCCCAGGTGAGGACGGAATCC
>JAJRTP010000263.1 GCA_024278255.1 Chloroflexota bacterium
GGACGGGCAGGAAGGGAATCGGTTCCAAACCTCGGCCGGGAGGGCGGCCATAAACTCAAAAATACGGCTCTCCTGCCGGTGATGTTCGCCGAACGCCTCGAAATCCCAGCCAATGACCAGCAGTTCACCAGAGACATTTACCAGCCAATCAGCGTACTGGTCAGCCATCAGGGGCCAGCCGGACCAGCTCTGGTTGGAGAAACGGTAGCCCACATCGTCAACTCCGTCGTATCCGCCACTTTTTTGACAAATCGCCCTACTGATTTTTTTACGACATTGGGCTGCTTGGCGCAGCGGTCAGATAATCGGCCAGCATCTCGATGGTTACATTTTGCACGATAAATTCATCTTCCAGAATAATGGCCGGGGTTTGGGTAATCCCTCAGCGCACGAAGTCTGACGGCCGTGCCTCAACAGTGATACCTTTCAGGCTGGCGTCGGCCCGGCCCTGCACCCAGCCCTGCAAAAAAGTTTTCGCCCGCTCGCAAGCCAAACAACTGGAACAGACGAGGTGTTGGCGGGGGCAATTTCAAACTGGTTGGCTAATGAGAACAAGTTGAATTTCTGGCAACACCCGCTACACTTTAATCATGCGCCTGACTCACGAACAATTTGCAGACTTGGTGGCGGAAGCGGCGGACAGCCTGCCCCCTTTCTTTCTGGAAAAGATGGAGAATGTGGCGCTGGTAACGGCCGTGTGGCCCACACCTGATCAATTACGCCGTGCCGGCGTCCCGTCCAGCCACACCCTGCTGGGCCTGTACGAAGGCATCCCCCTGACCAGGCGTACTCACAATTACAGCCTGGTTGCCCCCGATGTCATTACCCTGTTCCAGGGGCCGATTGAACGGGTATGCGGCAGCGACGAGGCGAAAATTCGGGAACAGGTGCGCCACACCGTCATCCACGAAATTGCCCATCATTTCGGCATCAGTGATGAACGGCTGATAGAGTTGGGCGCTTACTAAAAATTTCTGTTGCCAGAAAATACGGTGTTCTTTATAATCGTTTCATTAACGGTTACCGCAACAAGGAGGGAATACAATCACTTTTCCTGATTTGCCCTAAATAACTAAATACCCAAACCAGAAACTCCTTGCATGAGGCTGCTCTTTCTTTGCTGCCAAACAATTCACTATTGTTTTTTATACATCGTCACCTGGAGGAGAAAATGAATCGTAAACTTGTCATCGTCGTTCCCTTTATCATCGCATTTTTAATGGTGTACAGCATTCTCACCACTTTTGCCAAGCCATCCTCACAACCTGCCACAGTTACCGTCACAACCAATCAAACTTTACTCAACCGGATCGGTGGGCCTGTTTGGAGCGTTGCCAAACAAGGCAATATTGCTTATCTTGGCATCGGATACAGACTGGAAGCTGTGGACGTGCAGGACCCGGCCAATCCCGTAAGATTGGGCCAAAGTGAAGAATTAACTATATCCCTGAGAAGTCTGGTCCTGACAGGAACTTACGGTTATGCGCCAGGCAGGTTTGGCTTCTACATTTTCGATTTAAGCCAACCAGCACAACCCACAATAGCAAATTTTTACAACATACCTAGCGAACGCATCAATGACATTGTCATTTCCGGCACCGTAGCCTTCATTGCCGAAAGCAAAAACACGGGCGCTGTGTCCGGCAGCGGCGGGCTGCGAATTCTGGACATAAGCGACCCGCAAAACCCCAGCCAAATCGGGCACTACAACGATGGCGATACATTCTATGCCATCGCCCCTAATGGCAGCAATGCTTACGTAGAAACTTGCCAGTATATCGACCCCACCAGTTGTTCGCCGGGATTTGCTATACTGGACATTTCTAATCTTAGTTCACCAAGTGAAGTCCAGTTTTATAACATGCTGACCGATTATTACTACGATTTGGTAGTCAATGGCAACGTACTGTATCGTAGTAATATTGACGCTGGCAAAATTGAAATTTTCAATCTGGACAATCCAGCCGCTCCTGCTTTTGCCAATGAAATATCCCAATCTGCCAGAAAACTAACGTTGCACGGGCAGCGACTATTTGCCAGCAGCTTTTACGGCATGTATGTGTTGGATGTCAGCCAACCTGTAACCCCCACACTTTACGGGCATTTCCTAAGATCGCAGTTCTTTGGCCCTTGGGATATGGATGCAGATGATGATTATGCTTATGTAGCTTACGGAGATGGTGGCATGAGTATTGTTGATCTGGCCCAACCTTCTTTACCTCAATCCGGGCAGTATGACATTATTGGCAACCCCACCGATTTGACTCAGGTAGGCAATTACATTTATCTGACGGATGGGCCCGGAGTGAAAGTGCTGGACATCACCGCACCGCTTACCCCAACCATCGTTGTCACCCATGCTGCCAATCCGGCTCGGCCTTACAAAATTAAACTTGAGGGAAATGACGTTTTTCTCAGTGGCTTGAACGGCTTTGAAATTGTTAACGCCTCCAATCCCGTCAGTCCGTCCCATCGCTCAAGCTATTATCCCCAAGGAAATTGGTTAGTCGATTCTATCATTCGTGGCTCTTACATTTATCTGGCAATAGATGATGGCTACGAAGACAATCTGGAAATTGTAGACATCTCAGATCGTGATAATCCTGTATTAGCTGGTTCTACCGGATCACTTTACCGCCGCGGCACAGGATTGGCAATTAGTGGCAACTACTTGTTCCTTGCCGAAAACTCAAACAGTTCTTCTGTGGACAGTTCTCTCACCATTGTGGATATAACGAATCCTGCACAGCCGCAAATTGTCGTATCTCATACGATAACCGGCACGCTGGACACGTTAGCCATGGTAAATGATCATGTGTATTTAGGAGGACAGGGGCTGCGCATTATAAACGTGTCCGACCCGCTTAATCCAGTTGACAGCGGCATTTACAGAATAAGTGGGGATGCCGGCTATGATTATGAAGTGACGGCAAAAGACGGTCAATTATACGTCTCCGCTCCTCTGACAAATGGCGAAACCGCTCGGGAAATTCTCGATGTGGCCGATCCTGCCGCACCGCTAAAAGTAGGAGAGTACGAATATCTTAATGGACAAGCGATCAGCGTCAACGGTACTTGGTA
>JAJRTP010000264.1 GCA_024278255.1 Chloroflexota bacterium
CTTACGTACCTGTTTCCAAAAGATAGATTTGTGTTACTGAGGATAGTCACTGTTTGTTGGATTTTCCTCAACATTACAATAGAATTCCATTTGCATTTTGTCTACCGCAAGTTATTGAGAAGATACGGTAGTTTCATGTATTCCTCCAAAAATAAACCGCAGATTTCGCAGATTTATGGCTTTACTGAAAAAAGGTTGATTTTACCGCAGAGGTGCAGAGAACGCAGAGATTTTTCTCTGGGAGGCTCTAAATTCTTTGCGCCCTCCGCGCCTCTGCGGTTAGTTTTTTCAGTAGACTCATTTATTTTCATTCCTCTCTGATTTTGACCAGACGGGTTGGCCCCATACGGGTTGGGCTGAATTGGTAGCCGGCTTCTTGCAGGGCTGGTTCCCGCTCGGTGAAGTAGATGGGCTGGTCAGCGATGTGGGTGGCGACGTACTCCAAAACGGAAGCGGCGACGGCGTCCTGATCGTCGGCCGGGTAGGTTTCGATGAAGGTGAGATCGGTACGGCCGTTTTCCACCACGGCCGCGTAATAATAGGGCCACATCATATCCCAATCGGTGAACACAATCGAATTGTCTGGCAAATCCAGCACTGTGGCTCTGGCGATGGGCAGCAGGGTTTCGTTGTAGACCGGATATTCGTCAAAGGCAAAGGGCACGTTACCGGCGACGACGGCTTCTTGTTGGGGCTGGAAGGTAGGGTAGATGGCGAAGATGAAGACGGCCGCAGCTATCCCCACATCCAGCAGCCAACCCGCCTTTTCCCGTTGCAGAAGTTTCTGACCGCCATCTGCCACGCCCCCCATTCCGGCCACGGCTAACAACACCAGAATCACGTAACTGGGAATGTAGAAGACGTACAAATCCCAGATTTCGTAGTTGAAAAAGTAGAACAGTTGGGTGAAGAGGGCGACGAGAAGAAGGACGGCCGTGCGCCACTGCCGCATGAGTAGATAAATGGCCCCGACTGCTGCCAGAACGATCAAAGACCAGGCCAGTTCTGTGGGTAGATTGTGCCAATAATCGGCCGCCTGTTGGGGCATTATGTCTTCCATGTTGGCAAACATAAACGGCCGAAACTGCCGGGCGCTCCAGCCAAAAAGCAGCCGGTCAAAAGGGCCATTCACATCTTCTGCCGCCAATCCCCAGGCGGAACGGGATGGTTCGATGACGGAGTTGAAGTAGTTGGCCGGGGGATTGTGCCAGTCAATGAGCCAGAAGATGATGATGGTGATTGCCAGCCCTGTGAGTGCGCCGAGTACGGCC
Source organism: Chloroflexota bacterium (assembly GCA_024278255.1). Classification (GTDB taxonomy): domain Bacteria; phylum Chloroflexota; class Anaerolineae; order Promineifilales; family Promineifilaceae; genus JAJRTP01. The sequence goes on from JAJRTP010000264.1 coordinate 1,272, forward strand.
GTTTTCAAGTTCGTAGTGACGGCTTTAGCCGTCTTCTGGACGACTGAAGTCGTTACTACAAACAAGATTGCCGCGGGAGCCAGCAGGGCGACGCTCATATGTACCCCCAAGCTCAAGCCGCCCAGCAGACCGGCGGCAAACAACGCTCTGGCACTGCCGCTCCTGGCCCACCACAGCAGGGCCAGCAGGATGAAAACGAAGAAAGCGGCTCCGGCCGTATACACCTCGGCAATGACAGCTTGCGACCAGAAGGTGGGTGACACCGCCAACGCCAGCGCCCCGACAAAAGGGATGGCCCGGTAATCGGTCAGCAAACGGCCGAGCAGATAAACGCCGCCCACGGCCAACGCGCCCATCACAGCGGAAAATAAGTTGACCCGGTAAGCTACATCCCCCAGGGGCAGGAAGGTAAGCAGCTTTGCCAGCGCCAGGTAAACAGGATAGCCGGTTGGGTGGGTGTGCCCCAGCAGATAGGCCAATGTCTGAAATTCGCCGCCATCGCCTGGGAGTAAACCGGGGGTGAGGGTACGGCCGTACAACAGCAAGACACAGCCGGCAAGCAAGCTGACCAGTAAAATATCCCAGCGATCAAATGATTTATCTGACTTTTCCATCTTATGCTACAATATATTGTGAGGTAGATATGCTTAATACAAATCAACTCTCAAACGAAGAAATATTACTCAACAGCGATGAACACCTGATTGCCCAATCCGGTGAACCGATTGTTAACATTACGGCTTTCACCGCCCGGCAAAAAGCAAGTGGGTATGTTGGCGACCAAATCAGCCATTTGATGGGGGGCGGGGACCCCACGTTGATCTTGACAAATGGCACACTGGTTTGGCGGGTTCCCATCATGCTGACAATGCCATCCCAAGGAACTATTGGTGTGGTTGGCTTTCTGGATGTGAATGCCCGCACCGGAAGTTTGATGATTCCCCCCGATTTTATCGATCAGGTTGAAACTCGTGCCCAGGAAATTACTGCCTCTGCCTAATTTTAGACAGACGGAAGAAAGTGATTGTTTGGCTGCCTGCGCTGCCATGGCGTTAACGGCTATAGACGTTAATTTGCCATACACCACACTGCTTTCAGCGCTGAACGTAAAGCCGTGGGGAACGCCGCATCGCAATATCCTGAAACTTGCTGAATTAAATCTGAACATTCGCGTTACCTATCAACAAGGGAAAATCCCTGATTTACGCCGTGTTTTGGATGGCGGTTTGCCTCCGATGGTATTTGTCTGGACGGGTGAACTGCCTTATTGGTCAACGGCCGTCTGGCACGCTGTCGTGCTGGTCGGTTACGATGACCGCAATTTCTACGTAAACGATCCTGCTTTCTCGCTATCAGCCCAACCACTCGCTATTGGCGATTTTGACCTGGCCTGGCTGGCCTATGATTCCTATTACGCCGTTATCGACAAAGTTTAGCCC
>JAJRTP010000265.1 GCA_024278255.1 Chloroflexota bacterium
ACAACCGCGTCTACTTCCACCGGCTGGGCACGCCGCAGGAAGAAGACACTCTGGTCTACGCCCGCCCCGACGCGCCCAACCTGGGTTTTGCTCCGGAAATTACGGACGACGGCCGTTACCTCCTCCTGCACGTCTGGGATGGCACAGATACCCGCAACCGCATCTACTACCGTCCCCTCGATTCCGATGGCGAGTTTATCCGTCTGATTGACGTGATGGAAGCCAAATACCATTTCCTGGGGAACGACGGCCCGCTTTTTTACTTTGAGACTGATCTGGATGCAGAAAACGGCCGTATCATTGCCATCCCCACAGACCAGCCCGACCGGGCCAACTGGCAGGAAGTTGTCCCCCAAAGCGACGACGTGATTGAATCCAGCCGGATGGTCAACAACCAGTTCGTCGTCATGCGTCTGCATCACGCCAGCCACCACCTCCATTTGTACGATTTGGACGGCACACCGGCCGGCGAGATTGCCCTGCCTGCCCTCGGCTCCGTCATGGCCCTGACCGGCAAGCGCAAACACAACCAGATGTTCCTCCAATTCATGTCTTTCCTCTACCCACCGGCCATCTTCCGCTACGATTTTACCGATGGCGACTTGCCCCCGCTTTACCAGCCGGAAGTAGACTTTGACTCGGATGAGTACGAAACCACGCAGGTTTTCTATCCCTCCAAAGACGGTACGCGCGTGCCTATGTTCATTACATACAAAAAAGGGTTGGCGCGGGATGGGAACAATCCCACCCTGCTTTACGGCTATGGCGGCTTTAACATCAATCTGCCACCCCTGTTTGCCCCCACCCGCATCGCCTGGCTGGAGATGGGCGGTATTTACGCTCAGGCCAACTTGCGCGGCGGCACGGAGTACGGCGAAGCGTGGCATCAGGCCGGCATATTGGGGAACAAGCAAAACGTTTTTGACGATTTCATCGCCGCGGCTGAATGGCTTATCGCTAACGGTTACACTCGGACTGAGCGATTAGCCATCGAAGGGCGCAGCAATGGCGGCCTTTTGGTGGCGGCCTGCATGACCCAACGGCCGGATTTGTTTGGCGCGGTTCATTGCGGTGTGCCCGTCATTGATATGCTGCGTTACCACAAATTCAGCGCCGGCCGTTACTGGACGCCGGAGTATGGCAATGCGGAAGAAGACCCGGAACATTTTCGCTTCCTGCTGGCCTATTCCCCGCTGCACACCGTCCGCCCCGGCGTCACCTACCCAGCTACACTCATTACCACGGCCGACACAGATGACCGGGTGGTGCCCCTGCACGCCAAGAAGTTTACGGCCGTTCTCCAAACCCACGATTCCGGTCAAAACCCCATCCTCTTGCGCGTAGAAACCAAAGCCGGGCACGGTATGGGCAAACCTACCGGCAAACTCATTGCAGAAGCCAGCGACGTATACAGCTTCCTCTGGACAGTACTCAATTAAATCTGATGCGCTATAACACCTTCAAAAAAGCGTTGCAGTCTGCCTTTTCTTTTTCGCTGCCTCCCCGACAGGTACATTTGAGCCAGTTGCTACTGGTTTTTATGTTATTGGTTTTTGTTTTTCTGATCCCGCTTGTTTTGCAGGCTGTACCTGTGGGGGATAAAGATGCTTACGTTGTGGGGAGTATTCTGGTCATTTGCTATTTGGTTGCGGCAAATTTATTGAATCGGCGATTTCCTGAGTTCATGGCCGTGGCGAATGTTATTGTCATTTCCTTTATTATTTTTGGGTTTATGTGGCTGCTTCCTTACAGAATACAGACCTTCATTCTCATTATGTATTTGCTCATCCCGGTTTTGATGAGCAGTGTTTTTTTACCGCTTCGTTTTACAGTTGTTGTTATCTTGCTTAATCTTGGTGGATTAATCTTTACCATCACGAATAATCCTGCATTGCAGGGCGCAGAAATCATTCTGGGGCCGGTTGCTTTCTACGTTATTTTTTCCAGTCTGATTGTTTTGGTGACAGATCATCGTAATCGTCTGGAAGGAGATCGCCGGGCGGAATTGGCGGAAAAGGAAGAACGCTTGCGCCTTTATTTTGAGGAAGCCAATGACTGGATTTTTACGTTGGATGCCAACGGGGTTATCAGTTCGGTAAATCGGGCTATGTGTCAGGATACCGGTTACACGGCCGCCGAACTTGTGGGTCAATCCCCCTTGATGTTTCTGGATGTGGAGATGCGGCAGAAAGCCCGGGAACCCCTGCAACAAATTTTAGCTGGCTTGACGGTACAGCGGTTGGAATTGCCTGTCCCTACGAAGGACGGCCGTACCTTGTGGGTGGACATCAAAGGGATAATTTTCCAGGAAAACGGCCGGGTCACCGGCACATTCCACATCGCCCGCGACATCACGGAATTCAAGCGCATCCAGGCAGCCTTGCAGGAACAAAGCGAGCAGTTGGAAAAAATGGTAGCTCAACGCACGGCCGAATTGCAGCACACGACGCAGCGCTTACAAACCATCCTCAACAGCAACCCCGACATCATCCTGCTTTTGGCCCCGGACGGCCGTATCCAGATATGCAATCCCGCGTCTCACGACTTTTTTGGCGCTGCGGCAGATATTAAAGAAAAGAATCTGGCCGAATTGGCGGCGTCTCCAGAGCAATCTAAGATGGTTGCTACGGTTGTTCAGTCCATTGTGGCAGACAAACAGCCTCGCCGTTTGTTGACTGTAGCCCGCCGCCAGGATGGCGCATTGCGAGATTTAGACATGATGTTAGCTGTGGTGCAAGAAGAGGAAGAAGTAACCGGTATCGTTGCCAGCATCCGCGACATCAGCGCCCTGAAAGAAGTGGATCGCATGAAAGACCAATTTGTTGCCAGCGTGTCTCACGAATTACGCACGCCCCTCACCAATATGAAACTGTACCATGATTTATTACAGCGAAATCCGCAAAAACAAGCTGTCTATCTGGAGTATCTGGGCCGGTCTATTGATGATATGTACATGCTTATTGAGAATTTGCTGCGTTTGTCGTACCTGGACCAACAATTGACTGATTTTTCTCTGGACTTACTGCCATTGGCTACGGCCGTGGCCGAATGGGTACAGGCGGGCCAATCCCTGACCGAAAGTAAAGGCATTCATCTGAGGTGGCATCCCTGTGGCTGTAGCGTAAAAGTGGCTGCCAATGTCTCGCTGCTGCGCCAGGCGTTTTTTGTTTTGCTGCATAACGCCATTGCCTATATACCGTCAGGCGGTTCTGTCACCGTCAGCGCCGAGTTGGACAGAATGACTGACCAACCGGGCGTTTCCCTGCACGTCAGCGATACCGGGCCAGGCATTTCCCCGGAAGATTTACCCCATATTTTTGATCGTTTTTACCGGGGCCAGGCAGCTTTGGATTTTGGCGTACCGGGGACGGGTCTGGGGTTAGCCATTGCTCAGGAAATCATTCAGCGGCATAACGGCCGTATCTCCGTCAAAACCGTCCTCGGCGAAGGCAGCACCTTTACCGTCTGGCTGCCCGTGTTGGGCGATTTGCCAAATCGCCCAACATTTTGACTACCTTTCCACCAGCGGCAAAAACACCTGCGATCCCCCCACCAACAACATTGCCTGCGCCGTCTGCGTTTCCCCGCCGCCTGTCGCCGTGATGGGTACGGTATACCAGATGCCGGTCGTGACGGAACTGTGCGTGTCGGTTAGAGTCAATACGGCCGTATCCGGCGGCGTAATCACACTGGGCGAGAGAGAAACCAGCAGGTCAGGCGAGGGGCTGGGCGCCGATAAGGTCACTGGGCCGTTCAACCCGTCCGCAGAGAGTATGTATTCGGCAAACTGACCTGGTTCCACTCTTTGCACCGGTGGCGATACCAGCAGCGCCGGGTCACCCCAGACAACTTCCAGAGTGGGACGGCCGTTGGCATTCCAATCCCCCGTATCCGAAGACGTAAAATACTTGCCGCTGTGCTGCTCGCTGTCCGCCGAATACAAAGCCAGGCGCAGCGGTTCTCCCACGGCAATCGCCTCCGCCACCGCCCCGCTCACGTCCCAGGTGATGGGTACGCCCGGCCAGCCGGGAAAATTCGTAATTGGGTTTACGTCGGCGCGGGCTACGTTTTGCACCGCCAGCGGCGCATTGTTCCAGGTAATACTGCTTTCGTTCCATCCTTCCGCCACCGTCAACGCCTGTATGACAGACGGTTCCGCCTCTCCCGGTCCGCCCGCATTGCCAAACTGGTACACTGTCAGCGTGGCTGAGATGATTTCCTTCCCGGCCGGCACGGCATCCAGCGGCAGCGTCAGATAAAACTTGGAAAAACAGGGCCAGTCCGCCACGTCCATCTGGTTTTGCACATTCACCTGCTCATCTCCGGCATAATTGGCATCCCCCCAGCCGTTGAAGAAGTTGGGATTAAACGGGTCGCCGCAAACAGCCTGACCGCCCACGTGCCCATCTGCCACCACAGCCCCATTCAGGCCGTGCCGGATGGTGGTTGTGCCCGCAGGTGTGGCAGGTGGCGGCGTGTAAGTGGGCAGGCCAAAATGAAGCTGCCCCCAGGTGGCTGGCTGTCCGCCATTGAGCGTCTCCGGCCAGACTTGATCGGCAATGGGCGATCCGGCGGCGTCATCCCGATCATGCAGTGCCAGCCCCAGCCCCCAGATCGTGCCTTCAGCCGGTTTGCCGGCCAGCCCCAGGCTGCTGTAGGGAATTTTGAATGTAGCTGACCAGCCCCGCGCTTCGGCACCATTGTTCACGCCATCGCCTCGCCAGCCGGTTGTGGGTGTGAAAGTGACGGCCGTTGCTTCCCAGCCGCTTCCATTTCCCTGATATGTGGCCGCATTCGCTTCCTGCCGCAACTGCACCACAAAGCGGTAACTGTCGCTTTGCGGCGTGCTGCCTGTATTGCCGGACAAATCCAGATACAACGTGACCGCATCCCACTGTTCCAGAGTGACGGCCGTAGGCGAAGTGTCAAACCAAAGCTGCCGGTCAAATATGTTCAGAGTGATGATGAGTTGGGTATCATTGTAGACGGTGCGCACGTCGGCGTAATTGCTGGTAGGATTGACCTGCCCAAACCAGAAAATTGCCCGATCTTTGGGCCAGCCGCCATTGACCGATGTGGTGTACGGTGCATTGACTCGCCGCGGCGGGGTTGTTTGCCCAAAAGCTTCATCGTTAGACCAACTGCTTGCCAGAATAACTAGCCATCCAGTCAGAATAAAAAGAAATACAGTTCGTAGTTTATTCATCTTCACGCTCCATTCTGTTTACGCAAAAAGAGGCTGGCCTACTACTACCAGTAACCAGAAGTCAGTCGTCAGTTTTCAGTGGGCGCTTTCCAGAGGTAGACCGTACTGAAAACTGTATACTGATTACTGAAAACTGGTACTATGTTTCCGGTAGACCAGACCTCAAACTGCTGTTACCTGTACGTCCGATTGGCTGCGATGTGGAGATGATGGCGCAAGGATTTGAGAAAATAGTGATTCCAATACAACACAATGGTATCCTAGTAAGGGAAAGCAGGGGACACAATAGTCCCTCCGTACTACGTAGGACGATTTTGCAAAATCGTCCCATGAGTTTTGCCTGGAGGCAGTTATGAAAATTGGTGTTGTTTTTCCCCAGACTGAATTTAACGGTGATCCGGCAGCTATCCTTGATTACGCTCAAACGGCCGAAGCGTTGGGTTACACGCATATTCTGGCTTACGATCACGTCCTGGGCGTCAATCCGCCCGACCCGGCAGCGTGGCGCGGGCCGTACACGTACAAAGACCCGTTTTACGAGCCGTTTGTCCTGTTCAGCTATATGACGGCCGTCACCCAATCCATCGAATTTATCACCGGCATCCTCATCCTGCCCCAGCGGGAGACGGCGCTGGTAGCCAAACAGTCGGCTACACTGGATGTGTTGAGCAACGGCCGTTTCCGCCTGGGCGTAGGTATTGGCTGGAACGAAGGGGAATACGTGGCTCTCAACCAGAATTTCCATACGCGGGGTAAGCGGATTGAGGAGCAGATCGTGGTGCTGCGTTTGCTCTGGACGCAGGAGTTGGTGACGTATGACGGCCGTTGGCATCACATCCCCGACGCCGGACTGAACCCTATGCCTGTACAGCGGCCCATCCCCATCTGGCTGGGCGGCCACGCCGACGCCGTTTTGCGCCGCGTCGCTCGCATGGGAGACGGCTGGCTGCCCAACTATCGCACGGTGGACAAGGCGCAGCCTTCTTTGGACAAACTGGAGGCGTATTTGGCGGAATACGGCCGTTCCCGCGCCGACATCGGTCTGGAATTTCGCCTCCATTACAAAAACAGCGATCCGGCCCAATGGGGGCCAATTATTCAAGCGTGGCAAGCTGCTGGCGCTACCCATATGAGTCTCAATACTATGGGTTGCGGTTTCACCACGCCTACAGAACACATTGAGGCCATTCGCTATTTTGCCGAGCAGATGATGGCGTGATGAGTCACCTTGTCACCTCGTCAGCCTTCTTCCCAACCCAGCCCAATCCGCCCCCGATCCTTGTCCACAGATTGGATGGTGACGGGCAGCACATCGCCGACGCTGAGACGGGCACTGCGGGGAATCTGGCTGCGATGCAGCAGGCCGTCCTGCTTCACGCCAATGTCAATGAACGCGCCGAAATCCACCACGTTGCGCACCGTGCCCTTAAGCTGCATCCCCGGCGCCAGGTCGTCCATGCTCAACACGTCGCTGCGCAGGATGGGGAGCGGTAAATCTTCGCGGGGATCGCGGCCGGGCCGGATGAGCTGCTCGAAAATATCTTGCAGCGTAGGCAGCCCAATGCCCAATTCTGCCGCCAGCGCGTCGTCCGGCTGAAGCTGACGCAAGGCGGTTTCCCGTTCTGCCGGGGTGGAGTGCGGGGTGAGGCTGACGCGAGACAGTACGGCCGTTGCCGCCCCATAACTTTCCGGATGAATGGCACTGGCGTCCAGCGGATTATCTCCCTCCCGGATGCGCAGGAAGCCGGCCGACTGCTCAAACGCTTTGGCTCCCAGACCGGATACTTTTTTAAGTTGCTGCCGGTTGGTAAAACGGCCGTATTCATCCCGGTAGGCCACCATCCGCTCCGCCAGCTTCGGACCAATCCCGGAAACGTAAGTCAGCAGGGCCGGGGAGGCGGTGTTCACATCCACGCCGACCTGATTTACCACCGATTCCACCACGCCGGCCAGCGTTTCCCCCAATTGTTTCTGGTTCACATCGTGCTGATACAGTCCCACGCCGATGGATTTGGGATCAATTTTCACCAGTTCGGCCAGCGGGTCCTGCACGCGGCGGCCGATGGAGACCGCGCCGCGCAGGGTCACATCGAGATCGGGCATCTCCTGGCGGGCCAGTTTGCTGGCGCTGTAAACACTGGCCCCGGCTTCGTTGACGATGAGGTAATGCACGTCTGGCATCTGCCGCGTCAGTTCAGCTACAAGCTGCTCTGTCTCGCGGGAAGCGGTGCCATTGCCAATGGCAATCAGGCTGACGTTGTGCTGCCGGATGAGGCTGGTGAGGGTTTTCAGGGAGTCGTTGCGGCGGTTTTGCGGGGGATGGGGGTAGACGGCCGTTGTCGCCAAAACCTTCCCCGTCGCATCCAGAACCGCCACCTTGCAGCCGGTGCGATAGGCCGGATCAATCGCCAGAACCACATGTCCGGCCAGGGGCGGCTGGCTGAGCAGGCCGCGTAGATTGTCGGCAAATACCTGGATGGCGTGACTCTCGGCCGTTTCCGTCAGGCTGCGGCGTGTGTCCCGTTCGATGGCCGGCAGGAGGAGGCGTTTGGCGGCGTCCTCGATGGCCTGTTGCAATTGATGGGCCAGTGGAGAGCGGCGATCCGGGCGAAATTTACTTCGTATAGCCAATAACCAATCCCGTTCCTGAATCTCTACAGAGACGCGCAGTATTTTTTCCGCTTCGCCCCGGTTGATGGCTAAAATCTGGTGGGGGCGCAGCCGGTTGATCCGCTGGTCATATTCGTAGTAAAGGCGGTAAACGTCCCGCTCATCCGTCGCCTTTTTGATTTTGCGGCTGTGCAGGATGCCCCATTGCTGCGCCTTTTCCCGCAATATCTGGCGCACGGCAGCGCTGTCGCTGATGACCTCGGCCACGATGTCCCGCGCGCCGGCCAGGGCGTCTGCCGGGGTGGGGACATCGGGGGTGGCGAAGGGGGCGGCGATTTGTTCGGCCGTTTGCCGGGAGTGCAGTTGGGCCAAAATCAGTTCCGCCAGCGGTTCCAGTCCCTTCTCGCGGGCCATGGTGGCGCGGGTGCGCCGTTTCGGTTTGTAGGGCAGGTACAAATCCTCCAGTTCGGTGACAGTGGCGGCGTTTTGCAGTTGAGCCAGTAGTTCCGGCGTCATTTTGCCCTGCTCTGCAATGGATGTTATGATGGTGGCGCGTCTTTCGTTTAATGTGCGCAGTTTTTTGAGGGCGGCGGCAATTTCCCGTATTTGTTCCTCATCCAAACTGCCTGTTTGCTCCTTGCGGTAGCGGGCTATGAAGGGAATGGTGTTCCCGGAATCCAGTAATTCGATAACGGCCGTCACCTGCGACGGCCGTAACTGCATTTGTTGGGCAATAATTTTCGCGTTTTCCATGGGGCGATCTTAGCGGATACGGCCGTATTCAGCCAGAAACCCATCTACTAAAAACTGCACACTGCACACTGAAAACTGAAACGTGCCGGAAAAAACAGAACTTTATCGTTTATACAGGTAAACGGTGTTGTCACCAGGAGGAATAGTTGAAGATGTTGCATAAATTTTCTACGATGGAAACGGTAAGACAATTTTTGGCGGCTTTTTCCCAAGCTGACAAATCTTTGCTGGATAGTCTGTTAACCTCTCATGCGTATTTGCGCCTGCGCCGGGATGTTGGCGAGAATGTTTACCGGATGCGGGCCAATGTGGGCAATGCCCTGTTAACCGAGCGGCTTCGCTGGGGCACGGGCAACCTGGACATTCAGGATTGGACTGTGGAAGGGGGTACGGTAACAGTTAAATTTACGGTACCGGAACAAGGCAAGCTGTTCTTTTCGGCCCAGGTGTACGTTTTGACTTTGACGATCTATCAGGAAAAGGTGGGCGCTGTGACGCTGCACTGTGGTGAGGAGCAAGCTTTCCCGCTGCCGGCGTGGCCGGTTAACCATCCGGCCGTGGTCGCGGTTTGACGGCTGCTTATCTATTCAGAAGGTCAACTTCTCTGAGAAGTTGACCTTCTTTTATGGTTGGCTCGTCATGCTTGCTCCCGGATGCGAGCCATGAAGTAGCTGTCGGCCATACGGCCGTCGCCAAAAGCGTGCATTTTTTTCGTGCCCTCGATGACAAAACCAAATTTTTCGTAAAGGCGGACGGCCGTAGGGTTGTCCGTATTTACTTCCAAGTCTACCCGGACGAGGTTGAGCCAGTTGTCCGCCAAATCTACCAGCTTTTCCATAATTTGCGTGCCAATACCCATCCCCCAATAATCGGGATGTACCATCATGCCCAGACCGGCGCTATGCCGGGCGCGCGGGTTTTGTGATTGGTGCAGTGTGCCAATGCCCACGACTTTTTCATCTACGACAGCCACGTAGCGGTAAATACCGGGATTCGCCTTTTTGAGGCGGGTATCCACAAAATCCAGTTCATGGCTGGGCAGGCGCAGCGTAGTACGGGCGACGGCCGGATGGAGGTATAGTTGGTAAATATCTTCCCGGTCGTCGGGATAGCGGGGTGGGCGAAGGGTTCCTTGGACCGATTGACGGCGCGGCGGCGTAGGTGGCGGCGGGCTGGATGTGGGGAAGATGTCCTAGTAGCGCAAGCGGGACATGACGAGGTCGTCCAGGTAACGGCCGTTGCCAAAAATTATTTTGCGTCTGA
>JAJRTP010000266.1 GCA_024278255.1 Chloroflexota bacterium
CAATCTTAAAGATTGGCTCTACTGAAAAAAGGTCATTTCGAGCAAAAAACCCGGTTTCTACAGTCGAGCAGCTAACATGAAATCAAGCAAGAAACCGGGTTTTTTCAGTGGACTCAAGATTGAACCAATCTCTGCAATGAGGGGTTAACCTGTTGGACAAGAATTTTTGGCGAGAACGACGAGTCTTTATTACCGGCTGCACCGGGCTGCTGGGGTCCTGGCTGACGGCCGATTTACTGGCCTTGGGGGCAGACATCACCGGTCTCATCCGGGATCGCATTCCCCAATCGGAACTGTTCCGCTCCGGCAATATCGAGCGGATCAAAGCCGTCTATGGCGACATTTGCGACTACGAACTCCTGGAAAGGACGATGGCCGAATATGAGATTGAGACCGTCTTTCACCTGGCCTCCCAATCTGTGGTAGGCATCGGCAACCGCGCCCCCATGTCCACTTTTGAAGCCAACATTCGGGGCACCTACATGCTTTTGGAAGCGGCGCGGCGCAATCCCACCATCAAAGGCATCATCCTGGCCTCCAGCCTGAAGGTGTACGGCGAACACCCGGAACTGCTGCCCTACACGGAAGAAACCCCCCTGCGCGGTCTGTCTCCCTACGACGTTTCCAAAAGCTGCGCCGATCTGCTTTGCCAGGGGTACGCCTACACCTACGATTTGCCTGTCATCATTACTCGCTGCGCCAACTTGTACGGCGGCGGCGATTTGAATTGGAACAGGATTCTGCCGGGCACGATTCGCAGCGTCTTGCACGGGGAACGACCAATCATTCGCTCCGACGGCACGTTCAAGCGGGATTATTTGTACGTACAAGATGCGATTCGCGGCTATTTGATGGCCGCAGAACGGTGCGCAGACCCGGCGCTGTGGGGCGAAGCGTTCAATTTTGGCATGGGTGAGCCGGTGACCGCCCTGGATTTGGTAAAAACGGTCATCAGCGTATCCGATTACCCGGAAATCGAGCCGATTATTCTGGATGAGGTGAAGAAGGAAATTCAGGATCAATATCTGGCCTCGGACAAGGCAAAAGCGGTGCTGGGCTGGGAACCACAATTCCCGCTGGCAGACGGGCTGGCGGAAACGATTGAATGGTACCGGGTGTTTTTGGAGGAGATGTAATTGGGTAATTGGGTAATTTTGCCCAGCTACCAATTACCCAATTATCTATCACATGCAGCGCATTCTGGTGACGGGGGCAACAGGGTTTATTGGGCAGGCGCTGGTTCCTTCCTTGCTGGCGCGGGGGGATACGGCCGTAACCATCCTCGTCCGTGAAACCTACAGCCAGCCCGATTTGCACCCCTTGCCCACCTCCCTGCAAGCCATCCGCCCCCGCATTCACGTTGTGTACGCCGACCTGCGCAATTTCCGGCAAACAGTCCAGGCAGTACGAGAAGCGAAACCGACCCACGTGTTTCATCTGGCAGCCAGGGGAGCAACGGACCCATTTTTAGGGCTGGATACGGCCCTGCGACACAATCTATACGGTACGCTCAACCTCGTCCGCGCCTGTTTTGAGAAGACGCAGACGGTACGGCAGCTTATCACGGCTCGCACGCCGGGGGAGTTGAGCAGTATGAATGTATATGCGGCCAGCAAAGCGGCCGCCTGGAACTTTTGTGAGATGTACGGCCGTATCCAGCAATGGCCCATCCACGCCGCCATGATCTTCCAGGCTTACGGCCCCGGCCAGACGAAACGCAATATCATCCCCGCCGCCATCCGGGTCGCCCGGGCCGGCAAAGAATTCCCCATGACTTCCGGCGAACAAAAGCGGGATTGGATTTATATTGAAGATATCTGCGCCGGACTGGCAGCGATACTGGACGCCGATCTGCCCCCAGCCACAACAATAGATTTGGGCAGCGGCGTCCTGACCCGTGTGGTGGATGTGGTGGAGCAAATTTATGAAATGGTGGGGGGAAACGGCCGTCCCCGCCCCGGTCTTTTGCCGGATCGTCCCGGTGAAGCGCCGGTTCAGGCGGCGGATGTGGCGCGAACGGAAGAGATGATTGGGTGGCGTACGGCCGTGTCTTTGTCTACAGGTCTAAGCAAAATAATCGCCGCTAATACAATGTAATTCTGGCAAGTCACAGGCGTTAACAAATTGTTTGCCAGTCATTAGTGAAACCTTAAACTCGTAGTATTTCACATGACGTGTAATTGTTGCTGCCTGTCATTGTCGTGTTATAATGATCTTGTACTTGTAGTGTCTGTGAGGAGTCATTTTTACCAGAGGAATCGAGGAGAGATTTATGACCTCACGTACCGTGCAAGGTCAGGGATCGGCCGAACCCGGAAAACGCCGAAGCTTTCTGAGCGGCCATCAAAAACGGACTCTTAAAGAAAACCTGGTTGCCTTTGCCTTTTTAATCCCAGCCTTGGCTGTCGTCTTCACTTTTGGTATTTTCCCTATTTTTTATGCAGCTTACGTCAGCCTGTATAAGTGGCGTATCAAACAAAACGAATGGCGCGGCCTGGACAATTATGTCAATGCCATGGGGGACGTAGCCTACGTTTTCTTCTTCATTCTGGCTCTGGCGCTCATCATTACCGGTCTTATCGTTGCTTACCGGGCCATCAAGGAAAGCCGGTTCAAGGAAATACCGCTTTATCTGTCTGCTCTCTACCTGATTCCCGGCGCTATTATTGCCTGGGGCTTTACCCTCATCATCCTCAAAGCTATTACCTTTTTTGCCCAGGAAGAAGCAATTGCGGCCGGGGAGGCGGCCAGACTGGGCAACACCTTCTTAGGCTTGCTATTTATTGTGGTGGGCATTGCTCTCAGCATAGGTATTCAGCGGTTTATTGACAAAACGCGCCACAATGAAGGCCGAATACTGCCCAATTTTACATTACAGGCTACGGCCGTTGTCCTGACATTG
>JAJRTP010000267.1 GCA_024278255.1 Chloroflexota bacterium
CCCGAAAGTCGTGGGAGACCGCCCGAAACCCGTTGTTGTTGTTCGAGTTGTTCGGGTTGTTCCTGTTGCGATCAGCGACGCGCGCGTTCCGTTGATTGTTGTTCCACGAGCCGCCCCGCAAAGCTCCATTCAGCCTGTCCCCACGTCAAGGATCGAAACCCTGTAACGTCAATTTTGTCACCGCGGCGGCGGCTCCAGCGAAGCGCGCCAGCCGCCTAGCAAGCGTCCGATTTCCGCCACCATTTCGGCCACATGCCGGTATTGCCGCGGCGTTATCAACCCCAAATCCCGGCTCAAGCGAATATAAAAGCGCAGTTTAGCCAGATTAACATCTGCCTTAGCCAGGGCGCGCTGCCGGGTTTTGCCCTGCCCCAAACTGGCTTCCAGCAAATCATCCTGAAAGCGCACTGCCGTTTCCTGCACAATGCGGGCCGTGACAAAACGATGTTCCCGGGGAAATTTGGTTGTGGCGGGTAGCAGCCACAGGAGCAAATCGTACGTTTTGGCAAAAATGGGCGATTGTTTCATGCTGCCGCCAGATTGGTTCAATCTTAAAGGTTGAACCAATCTTTATTTACAGAACCACATCCCGCAATACAGTTTCCCGCAGCCGCCACGTATCGGCATAGCGGACGTGGTTAATCCAGCCGCACACAGAAGCCTGTACCCGCTCTTGTGCAATGTTCCCTAGTCGGTATTCGTGCAATAATTTTTTCAGATTGCGTTTGTAATGGACAACCTTGCGCCGCTTGACCCGGCGGTAGTCGGGATACACAACAAAACCGAGGAAAGGAATCCCCTCCGTGACCGGGCGGGGATGCGCGCCGGGATGCAGCGCCAGGCGCAGTTCCGCCAGTTTGTCCCGCATGGTTGCCAGCCATTGCCATAAAATGGGCTTGTCGTCGGCGAAGAGGAGAAAGTCATCCACGTAACGGACGTACCCTTTGCAACCCAAGTCTCTTTTGACAAAATGATCGAAGGCGTTCAAGTAACAATTGGCCCAAAACTGGCTGGTCAGATTACCGATGGGCAGACCGCGCGGCCGGTTGACGGCAAACAGATCGTCGCCGGAAAAGTAAACCATCTTGTATTGTTCCGCCAGGACGCCTTGCCCGCTTTCCAGAATGCGGTCAATCAACCACATAACGTCGTCGTCGGCAATTTTTCGAGCCAAGATTTGGCGTAGAATGGCGTGGTCTAGGCTGGGGAAAAATTGGCGCACGTCACATTGCAGGACGTAGCGGAAGCGGCGGGCATACGCCTGCGCCCGGTCAATGGCCCGGTGCGTCCCTTTACTCACCCGGTTAGCATAGGAATCATAGATGAAACTGCGCTCAAAGATGGGTTCAATAACATTACACAAGGCGTGATGGACAACACGATCTCGAAAAGGAGCGGCGGAAATGAGGCGGCGTTTCGGTTCGTGGATGTAAAAGGAATGATAGGAACCGGGTAAATACGTTTTTTGGCGCAGCTCATCGCGCAGAGCAAAGAGGTTATCTTCCAGGTTAAATTCAAAGGAAGCGGCCGGCGGTTTACCCCGCTTGCCTTTGCGCGCCTTGCGCCAGGCCCGCTCAAGGTTGTACCAATTATGCACTTTGGGGTAGAGATGTTTATATCGTTTCATCATTTCCTGCCGGAGATTGGTTCAATCTTACAGATTGAACCAATCTGGACAAGACCCATTTTGACAAATTTGCCGCGATCGCGCAAGCGCGAACTCCGATCTGGGGGGACGCCCCCCAGACCCCCCGTTACAGAAACCAGAAAATCAGAGATCAGAAGGCAGAACAACGGGGGAGACCGCCCGAAACCCGTAGTAGTGGTCCGAGACGTCCGGGAAGTCCCTGCCGCGAACAGCGACGCGCGCGAACCGAAGATAGTCGATCCACGAGCCGCCCCGCAAAGCAAATGTGTCGCGGTCATCATCAGAGTACGACCCCATCCATTCCCATACATTGCCCGCCAAATCCATCAATCCCAACGGGCATTCCCCATCCGGGTACATGGCAACAGGCGTGGTTTGATCAATGCCTGATTCAGCCACATTAGCCCGCGCCACAATAGCTTCTGTATCATCTGTATCTGTCACTGCTACACCACGGTCCCAGGGATAACGGTTCTCTTGTTCACCACCGGCCGCATTCACCCATTCCCGCTCCGTCAACAAACGCACCTGCCGCGTACCAGCTTCGACCAAGTCAATCACCAAAGCACGCTGTTCCTGCGTCACGTCTACATCTTCACCTGCCGCCAACTGTTTCAATAAAGATGTAAGCCAACGGCAATAGGCCTGCGCCTCATACCAGCTTACGCCCACCACCGGAAAGCCACGCCGCTCCCGGCCAAAACGGCCGTCGCGCCAATACTCAGGCTGTGTCACCGGCTTTTCTCCCCGCCACCCCGCATCATGTTTCTTTACGCGCCACTGCCACGCTTCACTTTCTGCCCCACCCCAATAATCTGCGTTTTCATAACCGCCCGCCTCCATAAACAAGGCAAACTGAGCGTTGGTCACCGGGTATTTACCCACCAGCAAATCTTCCTTCTTTTCGCCGCAGGCCGGGCATTTGATCCACCGATTTACGTCCGGGGGCGGGCCGCCCAACGCATCCCACTGCTTCCCGGCAGCAAAACGTTCCGGTGCCGTCCGGTTCATATCGGTCATTTGCGACCACAAGGCGGCTAACACTTTCTGCCGCATCGGCTTAGGCAGCCGGGCGCCAGCATCCACAGCGCATTCTCCCGCCAAAACTACCTGGCCCTTAT
The DNA here is from genome assembly GCA_024278255.1 of Chloroflexota bacterium. GTDB lineage: Bacteria > Chloroflexota > Anaerolineae > Promineifilales > Promineifilaceae > JAJRTP01. The sequence goes on from JAJRTP010000267.1 coordinate 2,770, forward strand.
CCAACAGCGCCTGGACAAACGCATTGCGCCGCTTCGGCGACTTACCCAATCCGGGGTGCGCTGCCGCCAGCAAAATAACTTCATGCCACCACTCATCATCTGCCTGGCCGGTAATGACAGCCAACATGTCACTGTCCGGCTGTTCCACCAGGGCCGTGGCAGCCAGGTATTCCAGGAAATTTTTGTGGGCAAAGGCAAAGGTGTCCGGGTCCTGCTCTACAAAAAGACCGCTGCGCTGGTGAGCCACCCGCAAAAATCCCCTAGCCCAATCATCCGCTTCCCCGGCTTCCGCCCCTTCTTCTGTCACAAAATAACGGGCCAATTCGGCCTCTACTTGTGCCCGTTTCACCTCGGTCGCTCCCTCAGCCTGCATCCATTCGGCCACGTGGATCAAGGCCCGACCTTTGGCTTCTATCGCTTCGTCTTCATCCATAAACGCGCGGCCTGTACCATCCATCAAGACCAGATCACGCACGGCGGCCACGCCTTCTCGTTCGGCCCGGTGTGTTTCCCAAAAACCCAGCATCAGGTTCACAATCTCCTGATACACATCCACCCGCCGCTCCGGCAGGCGCGCCCCCCGGTATTTATAAACCAGGACCAACGTGGTGCAGAACAAGGGATTGCGGGACAACTCATCTACCCGGCTCTTGTTTCGAATATCCTGGATCAGATCGTCAATTTCTGCGTCCTGTTTACGCCGCGTGCCGCCAAACTGGCGCAGTAAATTACGCACCAATGTGTCCCGCCCCTTCGGTTCCAATCTTTGCACCGTACACACAACCGGTTTAGGCAGATAATCCGCCACTTCATCGTATCCTTTAGGCCGGGAAGCCAAGACAAAGCGGTTGCCCTGCGGTTCATAATGGCGGATAAAAGCAGAGACAATTTGAGCCACGTCAGCCCGTAAAGCCCGGTCAGCCACCTCATCCAGACCATCCAGCAGCACCAAACAGCGCCCCTGTTTCAACCGGTCACGGAAAAAACGGGGCGGAAATTCCAACTCATTGTCCCGAAAATATACCTCAATAAATTCACGCAGCGGCCGGGGAGCGTTGTTGTCATACGGGTGGTTTTGCAGATAACGGCCAAAGTTCCGTAGCGGTACAAAGATGGGCAGCAAAGGGTCTGCCTGCCAATGCAGCCGTTCCCGCGCCTCATTGCGGGCAAAACTCAAAGTAATGTGACGCAGCAAGGTAGTCTTGCCTGATCCCGGTTCGCCTTTCAGTAAAAATACCGGATATTCAGCCAGCACATCGTTGATGGTCAAAGCCCGTTCCACTTTTTCATCCGGACGCTCTCGGCGGCGCAGCCCCATCTCCATTTCCCGGTAAGCGGCCTCCGTTTGAGCCGGGTCTTGCACCTGCAAAGGCACGTAAACTGCTTCCAGTTCCGCCTCTGTCACCACGTCATCCCGCGCCCCGGCCGGTTTGATGAAAACAAAGGAAAGCAAGCGGTATCGGGTACGCATAAATTCCAGAAAGTCCGCCAAAGCCTGCTCATCCTGTTCGGCCGAGGCAATGCCGTAATAATCAGTCAAGGCTGTCAACAGCGCTTCAATCCGTTCCAGGCTGCCGACAGCCAGGGAAAGATAATCCCGCACTGCTTCCTGCTCGCTGTAAGTGATGAGGGGCTGCCACGCTTCGTTTTGAGCCAGTTCCTGACGCAGGGCGTAAAGGAATTGGGCCAGAATATCCCGTTGGTCAGAAGGCCAACGCAGTTCATCATAAAGCTGGCGCGGCACTTCCGCCGGATCGGGCGAGCGCATAAGAAGGGCGGCGCGAGCTACTTGATCGCGCAGGGGCCGGTTGGTTTTGCCTACGCCCTGAAGCCGGTCAAAGCCCAGACGCAGCGCCCAACCGCTAAAATCTTCCTCACCCTGGGGCGCACCAATGGCGGCAAATGCTTTTTGCACGGCGTCTCGCAAGGCTTTGTCTGCCTGTTTCTTTTTACGGCCGTCTTCCAGCCACCCTTTTACCTCATCCACGCCCGGCTGCAAAGCGGGTTCTATACCCGCCTTTTCCACCGCGCTCCAGGCCGCCCCGACCAGTCCGGCCCCGATAAAATTGGCTACAGCTAAATAGGTAATTGCCATAAGATTTTTCCCTTGTTCGCTTACACTATCCTTACGCTCTACAAATTTGACATCTGCACGTTGGTTAATTTTAACACATTTGAGGTATAGTTAGAGGCATGAGCTACACAGAAACCAGACCCTACCCCGTCCCCGCCACCGTCGTCATGCGCAGTACGCTGTTTGCCCTGGCGAATGTGGGGGCGAAACTGCAAACGTATAATGAGGAAACCGGCGTCATCGTGGCCACGCTGACGCGCAAGATGGGGCTGCAAAAGCAGGACGTGATCGCCCGCGTGCGCGGCTTTGAAGACACGGCGCAACTGGAACTGCAAACGGCCAACGCGGCCAAAGTGCAGGAAATTTTGCAGCTCGTCAGCGAGTACGTCACCGACGGAGCCAAAATTCAGGCCAATGCCTCGATGCAGTGGATTGACCGGCAGCGACAGCAGGAAAGCCGGGCCAAGCGGCAGCAACTGCTGAACAAGGCGCGGAATATACTGCCGGGGGGCGGGGGGACAGGTACGGCCGTTACCCCCACCACCGATACCAACCCCGACGCCATCATCCCCGCCGACGCCCCGTCCAACCCGCAGCAGCCGATCCCCGACAACCCCGGCGTTCTGGTGAAAAACCAGCAGGACAAAGTGATCGAACTAAAAGTAGACCCGCAGGTGTTCACCGACCGCACCGCTTACCTGACCATCTGCCAGGGCTGTTCGGCGGCCGTTTTGAAAGGGAGCGCGTATTGTTCTAACTGCGGACGGCCGTTAACCCTGCAAGCCGTTCAACCGGAAATGCGAAATAACGCCCAAAAAACGGCCCGCTCCAGCCTGACCTATGGCCTGATCGCCCTGGCCCTCAACATAGTCCCCGCCCTGCTCCTCATCCTCCCCCTGGCCTTGACGGCGGAAACGGCCGATTCCTTCCTGACCAACTTCAGCGCCTCCCTGACCCCGCTGAAAATGGCAATCAGCCTGGTATTGGGCGTGCTGCCCAGCATGGCGCTGGGCTGGCGGGCCATCGCCCAGGCGCAGCGGGCCTCCTGGTTCCGCAACCTCAGCGCCGTGACGGAGAATGACGGCGGGCTGAAAGCGGCCGTAGGCAATGCCTTGGGTTGGCTGGCAATCTACATCGGATTGGCCTGGGTGGTGTTGGTGGTGATTGGGTTGTTGTACGGGTAATTGAGTAATTGGATAATTTGCAATTAAACAGGCGCCGCCTCAGAGTATGTTACAATGGATAATTCGCTGTGAAGCTGCTTTAATTGCTTGAGCAGCGCCATTACCTGATCGGTGGCATGACCGGCGAGAAAAGGTTCGTGGCAATTGTCACAAATTTCAGCGGGAACGCCTTTAACGACAACAATCGTATCCTCAAAAATAAAAGGGATATTGGCTGTGCCGGTATGCAAATGACCGTCGCACAGAGGACAAATATCATTTTCGTGTTCGCCAATCATCATGCCACTTCTCCTTTGACGGTAAATACACTGTAACAATAAAAATACGCTCTTTTTCCTGATCTATGGCGACAACTGCGTGTAACGGCCGTTCGTCTGACAAAAATGTCAAAACCAGACAATCTGGCAAAGGGCGATGTTTCACCGGATAATCTTCAATAATTTCAGCCGTTGTTAAAGCGGCCTCCACTTCCTGTCTGGTTAAATCATCATTGACTGCTTCAGTAATTGCATGCCGTGACCAATAAACTCTTTCACCTTGCAGGTCATATTCGTTTACGGCTGCCATTTCCTGAATGAAGTTTTGTTTATCTTTAGATTTCATCCTGCACCTGCTGAAAACATTGTACAGAAGTGTACCCTTACAGTCAAAGAGTGGTATGGTTTGACAAATCACAGCTACATTAACTAACTCTTGACATGAGTCGAAATTTGTATTATTCTAATCACAGACCAACTGGTCGGTTTGTTAGGATAAATGGAGATGACGGAACAAGACACACGCACGCAGATATTGCTGGCCGCCACGGCCGTATTCGCCGAAAAAGGGTTTGCCAAAGCCAGCATGAATGACATCGTGCGCGCTTCCGGGTTGAGCAAAGGGGGGGTGTACTGGCATTTCAAGAGCAAGGATGAACTGGTTACGGCCGTATTCGACGCCTTCTTCGCCGGACAAATCAGTTACCTGGATGATATCCTCGCCGGAGAAGAGACGGCACAAGAAAAACTGCTCCGCTTCACCCACGAAAGCGCCGCTGCCCTGGCTGAATTGGCCGCCCAATTCCCCTCCTCCCTGGAATTTTACGCCCTGGCTGCCCGCCATGACAGCCTGAAAGAGGAATTGTCCTACTATTTCTACCAGTATCAGGAACGTATAACCGGCCTGATAGCGCAAGGCATTGCCGCGGGTGAATGGCGTGACGTACCGGCAGAAGAGACGGCGCGGACATTTATCAGTTTGTTTGAAGGGGTACTGCTGGTGTGGAGCATTCTGCCGGGAACGTTTGCCCTGGATCAGCAGTTGGAAACGGCCGTAACCCTTTTCCTCAGCGGCTTACAGGCAAACGGAGGTAATATACCATGATCGCCTGGTTAAATTTTGTCATTTTACTGCTGTCGGCCGTTCTTTTCCTCTATTTCTACGTCAAGAGCGTCAGTCCCGCCCAACTGGAGCAAAAAATCGGCCCCATTGCTTATGAAAAATGCGGCCGTTATCGCACCATCGCCATCATTTTCGAGACCATTGCCGGGGTTTGCTACGTCGTCTACTATTTCTACCCGCTGCCCCTGCCTCTGCCCACCACATTCACCTGGGGCTGGCCGGTCTCCATCGCCATTGCTGTGATCATCGCCCTCCCTTCCGGTTGGTTGATGGCGCGGGGCATGATTGACGCCGGTTCAGAATCCATTGCGCCAAAAAAGGAACACGCCATGTATGGCGGCATCTATGACAAAATTCGCCATCCCCAGGCTGTGGGCGAGGTGATGTTGTGGTGGGTGATGGCTTTTTTACTCAACTCGCCGTTTCTGGCGCTCTTCTCGTTTATCTGGCTGCCCATTTTTTACTGGATGTGTATCGCAGAAGAGAAAGATTTGGTGGTTCGTTACGGCCGTAGCTACATCAAATATCAACAGCGTACCGGCCGTTTTATTCCCAAGAAAATATCTTAAGGGAAAACAATGTGCAGGCAATTGGATTCGCCGACGAGAGCATAATGATTCGCAATAAAACACACGCTTTTGTGAAAGACGAATGGCTGTTTATCATAGCAGCGTTGGGCTTGTTATTAACGTCTTTGTATCTGCAACGTCTACCGTCTTATTCTAAATCTGATGTGGAGATACTCTACATTCTTCTTGTATTATTTATCATCACGACGGGATTACAAAACCACGGTGTCATAGCCAATATCGCCGGAAAAATCGAGCAAGGGCGGTTCGTTGCCGGGAAATTGGTGGCGGTCACCTTTTTCCTGTCCATGTTTGTTACCAACGATGTAGCCCTCATATCCATCGTCCCGCTGACAATGCTGCTCCATATCAAAAATAAAGAATGGGTAATTATTCTGGAGGTGCTGGCAGCCAATGCGGGATCAGCCTTGTCGCCTTTTGGCAACCCCCAGAATTTGTACATCTATTGGTTTTACAACATACCTTTTCAAGAATTTATAGAGGTGATAGCGCCATTCTCAGCATTATTCCTGCTTCTGCTTCTGGCAGGAGCCTATGTTTTTGATGCCAAAAAAGTACCATACACGCAAAAAACACACGTACATATGAAAACACCCGCATATATTTACATCGGGATATTATTTCTGTTCGTCTTGGCCGTATCGCGGGTGCTACCGCTGGTCATAGGCTGGGTCATCATTTTGTATGCTCTGTTTTTTGACCGGGACAGTCTCAAGGTTGATTATATCTTACTGGCAACTTTTGCCTGTTTTTTTGGGTTCACCGACAACCTTCAGATATTGCTCTCAGACACGCTATCTCACCCCCACCACGTTTTCCTTTTGGCCGCATTTCTAAGCCAGGTGATAAGCAATGTACCTGCTGCTCTGTTGCTGGCAGATTTCACCACTCATTGGAAGCCCCTCTTATGGGGTGTTAGTGTAGGCGGATTTGGCAGCCTGGTCGCATCTTTAGCCAATTTGATAGCCTACCGAATATATGTACGTCAGGAAAAAGACCGGGCTTTCCCGTTTGCTCTCAAATTTCATACTTTGAGCTACCTGGCTTTTGCTATTGGCATTTTGCTCTACTTCACTATCGATCCGGCCGGTTAATCTTGCATTCATCAGACCTACTCCAACAGAGGATGGGCAACATACAAATTGGAAGCAGTATCCCTAATCGTTAATTTTTTTATGGAGGTTACAAATGTTAGAAAAAATGAGTCAAAGTTCTGGAAACGTCATCGGTTACAAGGTCACCGGCAAGGTCATGCCTGAAGATTACGAGCAGTTAGTGCCCGAAGTGGAAGCCCTGGTTGAAAAAGAAGGCCACGTCCGCATGGTGATTGACATGACCCAATTCAAGGGGGAAGCGATGAAAGCGTGGGGTGCGGACTGGCATTTCGGCCGGGAATTTCACGACAAAATTGACAAGCTGGCCGTCATTGGTGACAAAACGTGGGAGAAAATCCTGATGCCCCTGGCCAAACCGTTTTACGCCCACGCTGTTAAAGTTTTCAAGAGCGACGAAGCTGACGCCGCCTGGGAATGGGCGCAATCCTGACGAGCAAACTGTAACCCGATTTTGTAAATCGGGGGGCGATTTATAAAATCGCCCTACATACTGGAGCAACTCATGCCGGAAAAAATTAAAGATGTTAAACTGCCCACTGGCTGGCAGCGCCTATTGTGGCGCGCGCCAATCTGGCTGTACAAATTGCATCTGGGCTGGCTGCTGGGCGGCCGTTTCCTGCTCCTCAACCACACAGGACGCCAATCCGGGCTCCCCCGTCAGGCAGTCATTGAAGTAGCCAAATATGACCCGGACAGTAACACCTATTACGTCGCTTCCGGCTTTGGCCGCCAGTCGAATTGGTATCGCAATCTTTTGAAGACGCCTGAGGCTACCATTCAGGTGGGGCGGAAGAAAATGGGGGTGACGGCCGTACCCCTCACCCCGGAAGAATCAGGCCAGATGATGGTAGATTACGCTCACCGCCACCCCAAAGCTGCCAAAAACCTGACCGGGATCATCGGCTACAAAGTAGATGGCACGGACGAAGATTATTACGCTATCGGACACGACTACATCCCCTTCGTCGCTTTCCAACCGCGTCAGGCCACAAAAGGTGAACTGCATGAGCCAGGATGAATCAATCACACTCTACAACTGGATTCTGCAAGAATTTACGACGTCCAGAAGGGCTGAATTCGTCAATTTAATCGCTCCCCACATCAAACTGTTTTTCCAGCCCCGCGACCATGTTCTTGACCTGTGTTGTGGTACCGGCCCCATTTCCTTTTGGCTTGAAGGACAAGGCGCTTACGTAACTGCGATAGATTTTGCTCCTTACATGATTGACCTCGCCCGCCAGGAAGCCGCCAGACTTGGCTCGGCCGTGAATTTCGTTCAGGCAGATGTCCTCTCACATCCTTTACCGGCGGAAGAATTCGATCTTGTCGTTTTTCTGGGCAACACTGTATCAGACTTTTCATTGCAAAGTTTCCGACGCCTGAGTTACAAAGTAAAGGATGCTTTGAAGCCAAACAAACAGTTTATCATCCACTACATTGATGGGCTTTATTCGTTCATACAAGGAAACTATCCAAAAGAAAGCATCCAACAAGAAACGCCTATCCGGATTACCCGCTGCTTCAAGGGGTATTTACCAGAGACAGGCGCGTATATTGATGTATACAAAAATGAAGCAAGTGGTGAGGTCTATGAATACACCAGTTATTTGTACACACCACCTCTTGTTCGTTTGGCAATAAACGAGTCATTCAAATTTGAACAATCAATCGTTCTCACCCCCCGTAGCTTTGTGGATGTGTTTGTGAAGCAATAGAAATGTAGACGACGTAGAAGGAAGGAAAAATTATGAACCAACCATACCTCATCGAATGTCACGATCTCGTCCGCGAATACAAAATGGGCCAAGTTACCGTGCAGGCGTTGCGCGGCCTGGAATTGTGCGTAGACCCCGGCGAGTTTATCGTTCTGCTGGGACCGTCCGGCTCCGGCAAGACGACGACGCTCAACCTCATTGGCGGGCTGGACCGGCCTACCAGCGGCCAGATCATCGTCCAGGGCGACGAGATTACCCGTTACAAGGGAAAGCAGTTGACCGCCTACCGCCGGGATCGGGTTGGCTTTATCTTTCAATTCTTCAACCTGATTCCCACGCTCACGGCCGTAGAAAACGTCGAATTTGCCCTGCGCCTGACTGAGAAAGACGGCCGTGCTGCCGCCCAACGTTCCCGCGAACTCCTCGACCTCGTCGGGCTGGCCGACCGGGCCGACCACTTCCCCGCCGAACTGTCCGGCGGCGAGCAGCAGCGCGTGGCAATCGCCCGCGCCCTAGCTAACCAGCCGCCTCTGCTCCTCTGCGACGAACCCACCGGCAATCTGGACGTAGACACTGGCCGGCAAGTGCTGCAAGTCATCCGCGACCTGAACCGGCAGAAAGGCACCACTGTCATCCTGGTAACGCACAACACAGCCATCGCCGCTATAGCCGACCGCATCATCCACCTACACGACGGCGTCATCAGCCAAATCCAGCCCAACCCCACCCCCGCCCCCATCGCCGAACTCGACTGGTAAACCGACTACCCGACTACCAGACTAACGACTACCCGACTACAAGACTAACGACTACCCGACTACCAGACTAACGACTACCCGACTACGAGACTAATCCCATGAACAAAACACTTCTCCACAAAACATTCCGTGACCTGCGCGCCGCTCGCGCTCAAAGTCTGGCACTCATCTTCATCGTCGCTTTGGGCATTGCCAGCTACATCGCCCTGATCGGTTCTTACCGCGATCTGGGCGCTTCCTACAAAAGCACCTACGACCGGCTGCGCTTTGCCGACGTCACTTTTGCCGTCAGCGAAGCGCCGGCCTCCGTGCTGGATGAGATCGCTGACGTTGCCGGCGTCACGGCCGTAACCGGACGTTTGATCATAGACACCGGCTACGAACTACCCAACGGCGACCAGATTCGTGCCCGCCTCATCGGAATGCCCGCCGACGGGCAGCCGGACGCCAACCAACTGCTCATCGAAGACGGCCGCACCCTGCAACCCACCGACAGCGACGCCGTCATCCTTGAATCCCATTTCGCCAAATTCTACAACCTGGAACCCGGCGACACCGTCACCCCCATCATCAACGGCCAAAAAACCGCGCTCACCATCGTCGGCGTAGGCACCAGCCCCGAATACCTCATCGTCAGCCCCAGCCAGCAAGACATCCTGCCCTCCGCCCGCACCTTCGCCGTCCTCTTCCTGCCCCTGGACGCCCTGCAAAACCGGCTGGAAACGCCCGACGCCATCAACAACATTGCCATCCGCCACCAACCGGACGCCGACCAAACCAAACTCATCGCCGAGATACAAACCATCCTGGAGCCGTACCAACTGGAAGCAACCACCCTGCAAAAAGACGTCCCCTCCAACGCCGCTCTGCAGGAAGATTTGGCTGGCTTTGGCGAAATTTCCGGCCTGATGCCCGGCCTCATTTTGCTGGTGGCGGCCATTTCCGTCTACGTCATGCTGGGACGACTGGTGCGCTCGCAGCAGCCCCAAATCGGCCTGATGAAAGCGTTGGGCTACAGCAACCGGGTCATCATGCTCCACTACCTCACCTTTTCCCTGATCATTGGCGGTACTGGCCTGATTTTGGGTTTATTAGCCGGGCCGCCGCTGGCCAAAGCCATCACCGGCTCCTACGCGGCCGAACTGGGCATCCCTCTGGTAGAAACCCGCTTTTATCCCGATTTGGTGGCGACCAGCGTCCTGCTTTCCCTGCTGGTAGTGGTTCTCGCCGGGATTGGCCCGGCCCGCAGTTCCGCCCGCCTGGCCCCGGCGGAAGCGATGCGTCTGGACCCCTCGGTGGCCCTGGTAGACGGCCGTCGTTCCTTCATTGAACGCCTCCTCCCCATCCCCTTCAACTGGCGGCTGCCCCTGCGCAACGTCTTTCGGATGCGCCGCCGCTCCTTCACCACCGGCCTGGGCATCATCTTCGCCTTCATCCTGGTTCTGATGAGTTGGGGGATGCTCGATTCCATGAATTACATGCTGGACACCAATTTCAACCAGATAGAACAGTGGGACGCTATTGCCATTTTTGACCAGCCGCAAACGGCCGCCGTTCTGGATGTGGTGCGCAGTTGGGAGGGAGTCACGGCCGTTGAACCCACCATCCAACTCCCGGCCACCATCAAAGAAAACGACCACAGTGAAGACGTCCTCCTCACCGCCTTCTCCCCGGAGCAAACCATGCACGTTCTGCGGCTGGCCGATGGGTTGACGCCGGAGGAAGCTTTGGGAGACGGCCGTATCATTCTCACCATTCCCATGGCCGACAAACTGGGGCTGAACATCGGCGACGACGTCACCCTCGACACCCCTTTCGGCACACACACCCTCATCCTCGGCGGCGTCACCGAAGAAATGATGACCGCCACCGCCTACATCGCCTACGACGACGCCCAAAAACTCAGCCCCCTGCCCACCGAAATCTTCAACGGCCTCTATCTGACCCTGGAACCGGCCCAGGCGCAAACCATCAAAAACGACCTCTACCACCTGCCCGGCGCAGCCAGCGTCCAGCTAAAATCAGACATCATCCAGGATTGGCAGTCGTTTATGGGCTTGTTTTACGCTTTCATGGGGGTCATGCTGCTTTTTGCTCTGGCCATGGCTTTTGCCCTGCTGTTCAACGCCGTCACCGTCAACGTCCTGGAACGGCAGCGGGAATTAGCCACCATGCGGGCCATCGGCGCCAGCGGCGGCCAAATTGCCCGCCAGATTATGGCCGAGAACACCATCCTCTGGCTGCTCACCCTCATACCGGGGCTGCTTTTGGGAACCTGGGTAGCTATGCAAATGGGTGCGGCTTTCAGCGCCGAATTGTTTTCCTTTCAGATTGTCATCTCCCCCACCAGCTACGTCTTCACCGCATTAGGCATTTTAGCCATCATGCTGCTGGCCGCCATCCCCGCCATCCACCGCATCAACCACCTGGATTTGGCCGAAGCGACAAAGGTATTAACGTAGCAGTGCCAGGCACGGGGCGCCAAATCTGTAAATGACCAACGCCGTTTGCCCCGTGCCTGGCACTACCCTCAAGATCAATCCGACTCTATATCATACCTGGGAAACAACGGCAAATAGCGCAGTCCCAGCGACAAGGCCAGCAGCGCATACCCCACAATGCCTACCGCCACCGCCACCTCGGTCCACGAGGGGAAGTAGGCCACTGTGACCACATTACCCAACACGCCGGGCGACCACTGCGGCGGGGCCACCAAACCGGACAACGTCACATTCCAGCGATTGACAATCACCCCCAGGATAATCAAAATCAGGGCAATCATCAGCAGCCACACCTTCCGCCGGAAAGGCCGGTAAAGCATAATAATAGCCGGAACCAAACCGCACAGGAAAATCTCCACCAGCCAGAAGGAACGAGTATACGGCGTCGTTGCTTGCAGCCGCTCCACCGCCTGCGTCGCGCCGGGCGCGTGCGTATAATAGGAAGTGGCCGCCCAATCCCAAACCTTAATATAAAGATAAGCCAGTAAGGCCCCCGCAGCCAGGCGGGCAATATCCCGGCGCAGATATTTATCGGCAATCTCCCGCTGGAACAACTCACTGGCAATCAGGGTAATCAGCAGCGTGGCTGACACACCCCCGGCAATGGCTGACAGAATAAACATGACCGGCATGGAGGGCTTAAACCAAATTTCCCGCCCGGCCAGTACGCCATACGTGGCCCCCAGTGATGATTGGTGCAGCATGGACAAAGCCAGCCCCACCACCGCCATGATGGGCGTGAGTTTATGCAGCATATAGCCCACAGATCGTATACGCGGCTTATCTATGAAGTAATCGCTTTCCAGCAAAATTGGCACAAACTCAACTACCAAAACAGTGGAGTAGAGAATGACGCACAAAGTGATTTCCCACAGGACGGAATGAACATTCCAGTAAACCAGGGGATGCCAGAAGCGGTCCGGCCGGCCGATGTCCATAGCCAGAGCAATCATGGCCGAACTATAGCCGATAAAGCCAACAAAAACGGCCATACGGGCTACCGGCTGAAAGCGCTTAATGTGGAAAATATAGACCACGGCCGAAAAGGTAAACGCCCCGGCTCCTAAAGCAATGGCCGACAGGTCTACGGTAATCCACAAACCCCAAGGCACTTGGTCGGTCAGATTGGCCACTTCCAGGCCATAATAAAGCGTGCGGGCCGCACCCACCAAACCAAAAACGATCATGCCCACCAGCAAAAGTATCCATAAACGCCAGGCGGGCACGGCTGTTTGCCTTCGCGGTGGTGCAGTCATGGGTGTCGTCGTCATCTTACGCCTCCTTCTCCGGGCGTACATAATACACCTTCGGGTCCGTACCAAAATCTTCTCGCAAGCGGAACGTATCATACTCGGCCAGGAATTGAGAGATAGGGCTTTCTTCGTCATTCAGATTGCCAAATACCCGGGCATTCACCGGGCAGATATTGACACAAGCCGGGGTAGCCTGCTGGTCCACGCCAGGCATCAACCCTTCAGCAATGCCCCGATCAATCCGCTGTACACAGAAGGTACACTTCTCCACGACGCCACGCACGCGGCGGGGCACTTCGGGCACACCCCATTCCGGCGTATAATCATTTATCCCTTGTTCAACCGGCGCTTTCCAGTTGAACCGGCGCACGTCATAAGGGCAGGCTACTTCGCAGTAACGGCAGCCGATGCAGCGATCATAATCCATGGCCACAATACCGTCTTCCCGTATCCAGGTAGCTCCCACCGGACAGACTTTGACGCAAGGCG
>JAJRTP010000268.1 GCA_024278255.1 Chloroflexota bacterium
AAGAAAAAAGCTGTAAAGAAATCTACCGCCATTCCGGAACATCAACCTTTGGGTGAAGATGGATTTAGCTACATTTCTGAATTAAAATCATTGCACCTGCGGCGCGGTTTTATCAATATGACCACGGAGCATTGGCCTTACTTTGCCATCAATTCCCGCACCGAAACCCGGCCGGTTACCGTTTACTATGACGGGATATATGACAAGGGCTGCTCAGTTTGGCGATTACAGCCGCACAATATGGCCCGGTTGGTATTAAGTTCACCCGTGCATTTGTGGCTGGAAGAAAACTTTGAAGAATTCAGCGCCATTCAACTCAATGTAACCCGTATGGATGATGATGAAATTCAAATTGCCCTCAAACCGGCAGACTAATTGGCTTGAGTAAATCTCAGACAACTAAAGGGACGTTGCCCATTTTTTACCGGCAATGTCCCTTTTCCCTTTTAGGTATGGGGTTTTCAAAACTAATTCTCTGTAAAAGGGTTATCGGCAATGGAAATTAACGCAATGAGGAGGCGTTAGTCCGGATACTAAATCCAGGCAACTTAGATAACAAATGCCTCGTACAAAAATCGTAGCTACTATCGGGCCGGCCTCAAACGACCCGGAAACGATTCGTAAAATGTTAGCGGCGGGTATGACTGTAGCCCGCATCAATTTTTCTCACGGCGACCACGAAAGCCACCGCACCACTGTCACCACGCTGCGCCAGGTAGCCCAGGCCGAAGGTCGGGTGCTGGGAATTCTGGGGGATTTGCAAGGCCCTAAACTGCGTCTCGGTCATGTAAAAACGGGCGGTATTCATCTCTCTCTGGGAGATGAAATAGTGTTAACACCGCACCGGGGGCAGCCGGCCATGATCCATTTTCCTCACCCTGATGTAATTGATGTGATTGAACCGGGCGCCAGATTGGTGATTGGGGACGGCGAGGTCGAGTTTTCGGTGGCGGAAAAGCGGGATGATACGCTGCTGTGTATTACCACGGTAGCCGGTCTGCTGGAGTCGCGCAAGGGGGTGAATGTCCCTGGTACGGAACTGCCTATTTCCAGTATCACAGAGAAGGATCGGGTAGACCTGAAGCTGATTTGTGAGTTAGAGCTGGATTATGTGGCGCTTTCGTTTGTGCGCACGGCCGTAGACATAGAAGAACTCCGCGCGTTAATGGCCGAAGACCAGGCCAACATCCCCATCATCGCCAAAATCGAGAAAAAAGAAGCGATAGAGAATCTGGAAGAAATCCGGGACACAGCAGATGGCATGATGGTGGCCCGGGGCGATTTGGGCATCGAAGTCTTACCCCAGGAAGTGCCGCTGCTGCAAAAACGAATCATCCGCTGCTGCAACAAAGTGGGCAAGCCGGTCATCACCGCGACCCAAATGCTGCAATCCATGGTAAACCACCCACGACCCACACGGGCAGAAGCCAGCGACGTAGCCAACGCTATTCTGGACGGCACGGATGCTGTGATGCTGTCCAACGAATCCGCTTCCGGCCGTTTTCCCGTAGAATCTGTTTTGATGATGCGCCAGATTGCCGAGATGACAGAAAAGGAATTCCCTTATGATACCTGGCGAATCAGGCGTCAGGCAGAAATCGTCAATTCCACTTCCATTACGCAGGCAATCAGTGCGGCAGCCTGCAATGTCGCGGAGCAGGTGGCGGCGCGAGCTATTGTCAGCACAACTATGTCCGGGCACACAGCGCGACAAATTGCCCGGCACCGGCCCATCACCCCAATCATGGCCGTTTCTCCCCGACCGGAAACGCAGCGCCAACTGGCTCTGGTTTGGGGGGTGGAATGTATTATTGTGGCTGATTTTGAAGATACAGACGAAATGCTGAACAGGACGGCTGTGGCAATGCGGCCGTTTGGCTTGAACAAAGGTGACCGGCTGGTGGTTACGGCCGGGATTCCCTTTGGCGCCCGGGGACGGACTAATTTAATTCAGGTTCAAGAGATAACATAATCTGGTATAATGGGGACATTGTAGTTAAACGATTGGATTGGGTAACAAATTTTTTGCCGGTAGTATGGGAGAAAAAGCCATGACGACAAACTCACAAAACATTGGAACTGGCCCGATTACATTAGGTTGGGAGCCTGTGCCGGTAACCAGTATTGAAGATACCGGATTAAGTCAGGGATTTTTGCAAGACTTGGCGCTAAAATTTATGTATTTTCGGGGACAGCTTACCGGGCATGATATTGCCGAATATATGCACCTGCCTTTTGCCACTGTTGTCAGCCCGTTGATGGATTTTCTGAAACGGGAGCAGATGTGTGAAGTGCGCGGCTCCGGCGGGTTGGGGGCGGCAACGTACCAATATATTATTACCAACAAAGGGGCCGCCCGCGCCAGGGAACAGTTGGAGCGCACTACTTATTTGGGGCCGGCGCCGGTACCCTGGGAAGATTATGTGGCAGCCATTAAGGCTCAGGGAGGCAAGCGGCTCAAGGTTAATCCGGCCCGCATCCGCCAGGCACTTTCCCATCTGGTATTGGAGGATGCTATGCTGGACAAGATTGGCCCGGCAGCTAATTCGGGTAAATCCATTTTCCTCTATGGCCCCCCCGGTAACGGTAAGACGACTATTGCGGAAAGTATCGGCCGTATGATTTTGACGGATGATATGTATATCCCTTATGCCATTGAGGTAGATTCGCAAATCATCAAAGTGTTTGATGAAATTAACCACATTGCTGTGCCGGAAGCACATCCCAAAATGACGACGGCTTCTCTGGGCGGCCGTCGCGGAGATGCGCGCTGGATTCGGATTAAACGGCCGGTCATTACCGTAGGCGGAGAATTGACTTTGGATGGTCTGGAATTGAATTACGATCCCACGAACAAGTACTATGAGGCGCCGTTTCAGATGAAGGCCAACGGCGGCATGTTCCTGATTGATGACTTCGGCCGGCAGCAGGTTCGCCCGCGTGATTTGTTGAACCGCTGGATTGTACCTATGGAAAAGCAGATTGACTTTCTGGCTTTGCACACAGGCCGCAAGATGGAAGTGCCGTTTGAGGTATTGATTGTGTTTTCTACGAATTTGCCGCCGCGAGATTTGGTGGACGAGGCGTTTTTGCGGCGTATCCGGCACAAAATCGAGGTGAAGTCACCGTCGTTTGATAACTATCGCAAAATTTTTAAGCATGTATGTGAAATGCGGGGGATCACTTATGAGGAACAAAGTGTGCGTTATTTGCTGCAAGAGTATTATGTGCGGCGTAACCAGAAGCTCAGGGCCAATCACCCGCGTGATTTGATTGAACAACTGATGGATATTGCCGATTATTTGGGCGTCGAACCGAAATTAACTAAAAATTTGATTGACCGGGCGGCAGATTCGTATTTTGTGGAGTTGTAAACAAGACGCGACAGGTTTTGCAAAACCTGTCGCGTCTGGGTAAGTTAATGGATTGGTTATCTTTCTCCCGCCCTTTGATTATTGGGCATCGTGGGGCCAGTGCAGATGCGCCGGAAAATACGTTGGCAGCTTTTGCGCTGGCTCAAAAACAGGGAGCGGATGGGGTTGAGTTGGATGTGCAGCTATCGGCCGACGGCCGTATCGTTATCATCCACGACACAACCGTAGACCGCACCACCAATGGCAGCGGCAAAGTCTCAGATATGACCCTGGCTGAATTGCAGGCTTTGGACGCCGGAGAGGGACAAACGATTCCCACGCTGGATGAGTTATTTGAGATGATGGGAGCGGGTATTTTGTACAATGTGGAGTTGAAGCCTTTTGCGGTGGATGCGGCTGGTCTGGCAACGGCCGTAGCTGACCGGATTCAAGCGCACAATCTGGCAAGCCAGGTCTTGGTTTCCTCATTCAATCCCCTCATGGTGCGCCGGGCGCGGCAGCACTTAACACCACAAACCATGGTGGCCCACATTTGGTACATGAAACAGTTCAAGTACAAATATCTGCTGGCCAAGGCGGAAGCCCATCACCCCAGGCACACGCTGGTGGATGCGGCGTATATGGTCTGGGCGCATAAACATGACTGGCGAGTGCATACCTGGGCGGTAGATGATCCGGCAGAGGCACAGCGTTTGATTGATTTAGGGGTTAATGGTCTCATCACCAATAAGCCCCAATTTTTACGAGAGAGTTTGGGCTGGGTGGCGCATGAAAGTTAAGGTAATTCTCAATCCCTATGCAAACCGGTGGCGGGCCGGGGAGCGTCTGCCGGAGGTGGAGACGGCGTTAACGGCCGTAGGCATCACCCCGGATATTGCCCAAACATCCAGACCGGGCGAGGGGATTGAGTTGGCGGCTGCGGCCGTCTCCCAGGGGTACGATGCCGTGGTGGCTGCCGGCGGTGAAGGGACGCTGAATGAAGTCATCAACGGCTTGGTGCAGGCTTCAGGCGACGAACCTACGATTCCCTTTGGCGCGCTGCCTTTGGGATCGGCCAACGATTTCTGCACGGCCGTCGGTATTCCCCTGGATTTGACGGAAGCGGCGCAACTGATTGCTAACGGCCGTACCCGCCTGATTGATTGCGGCCGGATTAACGAACGCTACTTCATCAACACCTGCGCCGTAGCCATGGAACCGATGGTCACGCTGGAACACATCAAAATCCAGCGCATCAAAGGGGAGATGCGTTACGTGGCCGCCATGCTGCAAGCGCTGCGCAAATTACGTGCCTGGCAAATGCAAATCACCTGGGATGACGGCGGTTACGATGGGCCGGTCTATCTGCTCTCCATCTGCAACGGCCCGCGCAGCGGCGGCTTTTACATGGCCCCGGATGCTCTAGTGGATGACGGCTTGCTGGATTATGTGATGGCGCCGGAAGTGTCGAAGCTGACAGTGGTAAACATTTTGCTGAAATTGATGCGGCGGTCGCACATTGGGCACAAGGATGTGGTATACGGCCGTTCCTCCCGTGTCATTATCCAAAGTCAGCCAGGCACACCCGCTCATGCTGATGGCGAAATCATTTCAGAATCACTCACTTCCATAGAATGCGTCGTGCTGCCAGGTAAAGTAACGCTGCTGGCCTGACAGGGACTCTTTACTCATATTAAAGGGAACGTGATTTTGGTATAAAAGGCA
>JAJRTP010000269.1 GCA_024278255.1 Chloroflexota bacterium
AACAGCATTACCAAAATGAAGGATATGCGCATTGACATTGGGGCGAAGGATAAGGATGCTGCTTCCGGCAAAGTGAAAATCGGGGAGCGGGCGGCGTTTGTGACGGCATATGAGGAGTTGGGGGAGACGGCCGTCGCCAAAGCCTTCGATAACCGGGCAGGCTGCGCGGCGTTGGTGGAGCTGCTGCGGGCACGGCCGTATCCCTTCGATCTCTACGCCGCCTTCACTGTGCAGGAAGAAGTAGGTCTGCGCGGGGCCGAAGTGGCTGCCTATAGTATCAATCCGGACGCCGCCCTCATTCTGGAATGCACCCCGGCTTACGATTTACCCAATGAAGAGGACGCCAGCCCCAACGTGGCTTTGGGCGCCGGCCCGTCACTTTATGTGATGGACAGGGGCACGTTTCAGTCGCCCCAACTGGTCAGTCACATTATGAAGACGGCCGACGCGCACACCATTCCTTACCAGATTCGCAAACCGGGCGGCGGGGGGACGAATACGGCCGTTATCCAGCGTGTGCGTGGGGCCATTCCGGCGGCTACCATTGCCGTGCCCGGCCGTTATGCCCATACCCCGGCCATGATGATTAACCTGAAAGATTATGCCAACGTAGTAAAACTGGCAGAAGCGACCCTGCGGAACTTAACAGCGGAGACAATTATACGTGATGCGTAAAATATTGCGTATTGCGTATTGCGTAAAAGCGCAAACTACGCAATACGCAATACGCAATACGAAACAGAGGCATTATGAACGAATTGATTAAAAAACTGGTAGAAGCATACGGGCCGTCCGGCTTTGAAGACCAGGTGCGGGCTTTCGTGCGTACCGAGGTGGAGGGGCTGGCAGACGATATTTCGGTAGATGCGATGGGTAATCTGATTGCTCACAAAAAAGGGGATGGCTCCGGTTTGAAGGTGATGATTGCGGCGCACATGGATGAGATTGGCCTGATGGTGACGCACGTGACGGAGGAGGGATTTCTTCGTTTTACCAATATCGGCGGTATCCGGGCGCATACGCTTTTGGGGAACCGGGTGCAGTTTGCGGACGGCCGTATCGGTGTCGTCTACAGTGATCGCATCAAAGACCGCGGTAAAGTACATCCCCTGAGCAAACATTTCATTGACGTGGGGGCGGACAGCCGGGAGGATTGTCCGGTGGGCGTGGGGGATGCGGCGGGGTTTGTACGGCCGTTTGTGGCCCAGGGCAGCCGTCTCATTGCCAAAAGCATGGATGACCGCATTGGCTGCGCTGTAGCCATTGAAGCGATGAAACGGCTGGAAAGCAGCCCTCACGACATTTACTTTGTCTTTAGTGTCCAGGAAGAAGTAGGCACACGCGGGGCGCAGGCCGCCGCCAACAAACTGGACCCGGACGTCGGCATTGCTCTGGACGTCACCCTGACCGGGGACGTGCCGGAAGCGATGCCCATGTCAGTCAGTCTGGGAAAAGGCACGGCGATCAAGGTGAAAGACAGCGGCATGATTGCCCATACCGGCCTGGTGCGGGTGATGAAACAGCGCGCCGAAGCAGCCGGTATTCCCTACCAACTGGAAGTCCTCACGGCCGGCACGACGGATGCCCGCCCCATTCAGATTGCTAACGGGGGGGCGGCGGCCGGCTGCATCTCTATCCCTTGCCGCTATGTCCATTCCCAAAGTGAAATGGTGGATGCGGCCGACGTGGAAAATTCGGTGAGGTTACTGGTGGAAATCCTGGCGAATCCGATTGATTTGTAGGGGTAATTGGGTAATTGAGTCGTGAGTAAAAGCATTACGATTTGTGGTTCAATGGCTTTTGCCTATGCTTTTCAGAAGCCGGTCTTTGTTTTGCACACTCTTGGTGAATAAAGTTGTAAAGTTGAGGTGCTGAGGGTTCAAACTGCAAACTTGCGGGGCAAGTTGAGCAACCTGAACCTGTTTTTGGCCGACACAATTCAAATCTCCCAACCGTAAATCGTCAATCAAAAATCGAGCGTGCAGGAATTATCAGGTTCCTGCACGCTTTCTGTTGTGTTTTGCCCATTTACTATCTTTTAAGTGCCAGTACAATAGAAGCATATGGGATGGTTCAAATTTCCCTTAACAACTTGTAGGGCGATTTACAAAATCGCCCTACAAAGTGTCAAGCTGAATTTCCGGGTTACTGAACCATCCCAAGCATATTATCAAATATGCCGGTTGTCCGGTGGGGGAAGCTGTAGGCGAACCACCTTTACACTAAAAAGGAGTATCCGATGCGCAAATTCTGGTTTGTTGGTTCTGTTTTGTTTGGTGTTGGCTTATTGATTTTTTCCCTGGTTTTGGCTAATGCAGCCAATCGTTCAGTCAGGGCATTGGAGAAAGAGGCTGTGGCGGAAGTGACTGCGCCAACCCTTCAGTTGATCCCCGATTGTAGCAGCGGACCTGACATACAATTTAACGTTCTCGGTTTTAATTGGGATGTAGCTGAAGGTATTGTTTTGCAGTGGGATGGTGTAGACCAGCTTTTGCTGCCAGCCAATACCCATTCGGGCAGTTTTTCTTACACGTGGACATTTACCGGGGTAGCAGATGGGCAGCATGAGGTGCGGGCTTTTTCTACCGGTGTGGGCAGTGAGTATGATGAAGCTGTCCAAAATTATACTGTGCCTTGCGGCGGTGTTACTGACGCACCCCCTTCCGGCACGGATATTATAATCAGCCGTCAGGCAGATGAGGGGATTATCAGCACCTCCA
Organism: Chloroflexota bacterium; assembly: GCA_024278255.1. Taxonomy (GTDB): domain Bacteria; phylum Chloroflexota; class Anaerolineae; order Promineifilales; family Promineifilaceae; genus JAJRTP01. The sequence continues at coordinate 2,721 of JAJRTP010000269.1, forward strand.
GCCAGTCTGTTTTTGGTCCGAATATTTGTGTCCATTATGGCGATCCGTTCTCGCCGTGGAATAGTCCGTGGCAGCCGGGGGCGTACACTTACCAGTACCGGATAAAAATCCCTGCCGGTTATGCCCATGACGTCGTGCGTGTGGAGTTGTTTGATCCGGATTCCATGAACCGGGCGGACAATACGCATACCATTACTCGCACGGCCAACGCGGTTTCGCCCAGCTTGCCGCTTACAAGCACCCTGCAGTGCGGGATTAACGGCGGCAGTTCCAATCGTAAAAATCCTTGCATTTTACGCACGGGTGAAGTGGACGGTAGCGGTACGCCGGTAGGCGGTTTGAATTTGGATCAGGTCAACCCGAACTGGTTTGTGCGCGTGGATGAGAATAGAGGGGCTGGCGCGGCTCCGGGCAACGGGCAATGCGGTTCACCGGCTAATTATAATCCGGCTTTTAATACGGCGACGTTTTTTCAATTGTATTACTTCCGGCAAAATGCCCCAGATGTGACGGAACGGGTGAATCTGGCGGCGTATACTGGACAAACAGGGGACGGAGTGCGGGATGCTGGTGACCATAATACCGATCTGCGCTGGGTGTCGCCGGGGGCGGATGCAGGGGTGCCGGTTGATCCCGGTTCGTCAGCTACGTTTGAGGTGGATTTAACGCAGGATACGCTCAATATTATCACGGATACGACGACAGGCGACCGGTATTTGTATCTGGACGTGACCGGTTTGAGCGGCGCGTCGGACAATAATTTTGAGATTTGGGCCGGACCGCCTGTTTATACGGCTACAGTGCCCAGTGAAGTGAATGCCCGCAATCTGTACTTGCTCGACAATCCGGGGGCGCATGATTCGGCCGGGGTCAAGGTGTATGCGCTGGATTATCTGCCGCAGGATTCCAAGTGGACACGCCCTTTGGAGATTCCGCTGGTAGATTTAACGGCCGCCGATGCCGGGGCAATTTTCCGTATCAGCTTGTATGATTCGGATGCCGGCTCGCGGCCGCCCGTCACCTTTTTTATAGATACCATCCCGGAGGGTGACTGGTCTATGACTTTCGGGATGCCTGGTGTAGATGATCCGGATGGGCTTCCTGACGGAGTGCGCTGCCGGCCGGGTTCTTGCTCAACCCAGTGGGTAGACCCGGCTTACAAACTGACATTGCCTGTCACGTTAACCGGCGGCCGTTTGATGGCCCGGTATATTGGTGGTTTTAGTGATTCGTATGGCTGGCAGGTGGAACGAGTGGTTACGGCCGTGCCTCCCGTAAAAGCCAATATCACCGGCCCTGTCTCTGGTACGGTGGGCATCACAGACACATTCTCTGCTTTTGTGACGCCTATTACCGTAGACTGGCCTTTGACGTATACCTGGCAAATTGACGGGCAAGCGCCCCTTGTGCGCGTGTCTGACAAGACGATGGATAGTGTTGACGTGGTTTGGACGAGCGGAGGTAATCATACGGTGGCGCTCCGTGTGACTAATGCCGGCGGAGAGATTCTTAGTACAGAGACAACAATTGTTGCCGGTACGCGCTTCTACTATTTGCCGTTGATCATCAAAGAAGCTCAATAATCAATGGGTAGGAGTTGGCCGGTATCTTTGCGGCGGGGGAGGTAGATGGTGAAGGTGGCGCCGCCGTCGGGGTTGTTGCCGGCCTGGATACGGCCGTGATGCTGTTTCATAATCCGCCGGGCAATGTATAACCCCAGACCGGTACCTTTGCCTTGCGGCTTGGTGGTGAAGAACGGCTCGTAGATTTTGTCCATAATGGCCGGGTCAATCCCGGAACCGGTATCGGCAATGGAGACGGCGTAGGTTTCTACGGCCGTCTTTTTGCCATCAGAACCATTCAGCCGCGAACCGGCGGGCAAAACCCAGGATTTCACCGTGACTGTGCCGCCATCGGGCAGCATGGCGTCGCGGGCATTGATGAGCAGATTGATGAGTACCTGTGTCAGCCCATTGTGATCGCAAACAATCGTTTTGAAATCGTCGGCCAACTCTTTTTGGATGAGGATGTTGTATTCGCCCTGGAATTGGTGGCGGACGAGCGTCAGGGCGTCTTCGATGATCATGTTCAGGTCGGTGACGGCCGTTTGCCCCTCTTCATCATAGGAATAATTGCGTAACACTTCCACTGTACGGGCGGCGCGCCAGGCGCTTTGCTCAATCATCTCGATATATTTGAGCAGTTGCGCCATGCTCAAAGAATTATCTTCCACTTCATGCTGCAAATTGCTGCACGTCGCTGTGATGATGCTGAGCGGTGTATTGAGTTCATGGGCCACGCTGGCCGTTAGCACGCCAATGCCGGCCATTCGTTGGATGCGCGTCAACGCTTCATTGATCCGGTTTGATTTGGGGTGATTGTTGGCCCTGACCACCGTGTTTTCTACCGCTTGTTCAGGTGTTTTCACTGCGGTCTCTACGTTTATATTCACCATAATGCCTCTGAATGTTATCTTCCCAGACGAATGCGAGGGGCACACAACTTCCTGAAGTCCGTCAAGGCGCAAATTTAGTTGGTGCTGCTTCCTGAATAGGATACGTCAGGTGGCGCGCGGCGTCCGTATGTGCCCCGTAAATTCAACGTGAAGGCGGCGTGAACGGTGATCAGTGGACAGTATTCAGTTTTCAGTGTTCAGTGAGAGACAGCAAACTGAATACTGAAAACTGAATAAGATAATTCCCCTTTTCATTGGCTGAGGGTTAGGGGCAGGTTACACTATTTGTATGATTGATGTGGCCGTTGTCATTGTTAGTTGGAATGTGCGAGATTATCTGGTGAAATGTCTCCGTTCAGTTTATGCTGAACTGGGGCGTAACGGCTTGAGTGGCGAGGTTTTTGTGGTAGATAACGCCTCCACGGACGGTACGGCCGAATTGGTAACGCATCTTTTTCCTCGTGTACACCTCATTCAAAATGAAGATAATCCGGGGTTTGGCAAGGCGAATAATCAGGGCATGGAAGCGGCGGCGGAGTACGAACCGCGTTATTACTTTTTATTGAATCCGGATACGGTGGTGCATCCCGGCGCTTTGCAGGCGTTGGTACAATGTCTGGAAGAACGGCCGGATGCGGGAATGGCCGGAGCGCGGTTGATGTATGGCGACGGCCGTTTCCAGCACAGCGCTTTTTGTTTTCCCGGACTGATGCAGTTGGCTTTCGATTTGTTTCCCATGCCCACCCGCCTGTATGACAGTCGCTGGAACGGCCGTTATCCTAAATCCCTCTATCACCGCAACAAGGAACCATTCCGCATTGACCACCCTCTGGGAGCCACCATGCTGGTGCGGGCGGACGTGGCCGAAGCGACTGACGGCTTTGACGAATCCTTCCGCATGTACTGCGAAGAGATTGACTGGAGTTGGCGGGTGAAGGCGGCCGGCTGGAAGATTTATGCCGTGCCTCGCGCCGAAATTATCCATTACGGCGGGGAAAGTACGCGGCAGGTACCGGCCCAATCCATCGTTGATTTATGGAGTAGCCGCGCCCGTTTGTATCGTCAGATTCACGGCCGTTTCCGGGCTAATCTGGCCGCTAAAATGGTGACGGTGGGCATGAAAAAGAAAGCAGCCAGAGCCAAAGACCCGGAAATGAAACGTGCCTATCTGGAAATCTCCCGCATTTGGCAGTCCACCAATGGCAGCAAATAAGGCGGCAGAACTTACGGCCGTTATCCTCACCCTGAACGAAGCGGAACATATTCAAGCCTGCATCCAAAGCCTCGCATGGGCGGATCGCGTCGTCGTGTTTGATTCGTATAGCGACGATGACACGATTGGCCTGGCCGAAGCTGCCGGAGCCGAAACCTACCAATCCCCCTTTGCCAATTACGCCCAACAGCGCAATGCCGCTCTGGACGCCATTCAGACGGATTGGGTCTTTTTTGTGGATGCAGATGAGCGGGGCACGCCGGAATTGGGCGCGGAAATCCGGCAGGTGATGGCCGAGCGATCAGAGACGGGCTGGTATGTGCCGCGCCATAACTACATTTTTGGCAAACTCACGCGGGGGGCGGGTTGGTATCCCGATTACCAACTGCGTTTGTTTGTTCACGGCCGTGTCCGTTATGAGCGTCCCGTACACGAGATTGCCGTGGTGGACGGCGAGATTGGCTACCTGACCAACCCGCTGACACATTACAATTACCGCGATTTGGCTCACTTTCAGGCTACGCAACAAGCCTACACAGAATACGACGCTTCCATTTTGCGGCAGCAAGGCATCCGCCCTAAGCCGCACAACTACATTTTGCAGCCGCTGCGCCAATTCTACTGGCGCTACGTGACGCTGGACGGCTACAAAGATGGCTTGCACGGTCTGCGTCTCAGCCTGTACATGGCCTATTACGAATGGGTGAAATATAGAAAGCTTGGGAACCACGGATGACACAGATGTGACGGATTTTCGCAGATTTCTGTTGTCTTATCCGTGAAAATCCTTTCAATCCGCGTTATCCGTGGTTCCATTATGGGTGGTGTTTATGAGTAAATCTATTGGCGTGGAATGTAAGTTTGAAGCAAACGGCCGTATCCGGGTAGATCGTATCCAGTTAGACGGCCAATGGCTGCCGGTAGGGCAGGGGCGGCAGTGGTCAGATGAAAACGGCCGTCACCTTCTCATCATGCTGCCCAACAACCAGACCAGAGAACTTCTCCTCCAGGCCGATACCCTCACCTGGATATTGCTGCCTGGGCGCACGGCCGTTGTGTGAGGACGTAATGCGTATTGCGTGTTGCGTATCTCCTCATCTTCCCTGCCCCTCTACCCCTCATCCCCGCCTAAACCGGTACTTCAACAACGTCCGCACTGTCGGAATCCCATCCCACGGCGTGAGCTTTTTCCCCTCTTCCCGGTGGTCGTATTTGATAGGGGCTTCGTAAATGTTGACTTTGTTTAGCAGGAGCTTGGACGTAATTTCCGCCTCAATTTCAAAGCCACGGCTGTTTAGTTGCAGTGACTGCATGAGCTGCCGGTCAATCAGCTTGTAGCAGGTTTCCATGTCGTGTAGGTGGCTGCCGAACAAGAGGTTGGTCACGGCCGTCATCGCCTGATTTCCCCAACGCATCAAGCGGGAACGCTGGCTCAGGTCGCGCACGCCGTAGACTGTCTGAGCCTGGTTTTGCTGGTACACAGCCAGCAAAACCTGATAATCTTGCGGGTCATATTCCAGATCGGCGTCCTGAATGATGACCACATCCCCGCTGACGTGTTCCAGGCCGGTGCAAACGGCCGCACCCTTTCCTTTATTTTCGGGATGGGTGATGAGTTGGACGCTGCCATTGTCAACGGCCGTTTGCAGTAAATCCTTCGTCGCCTGATCCGAGCCGTCATCCACGATCAGTACTTCTTTTTCCACCGGTACCGCCAGCACCTGATCCAATAGTTCGGCCAGGGTACCCGCTTCGTTATAGACAGGAATAATGACGCTTAATTTCATGTTATCCAGTGTAACCGCCTTCAAAAAATCCGTCTACTTTCTGTGGGGCGATTTTCAAAATCGCCCTCCATGGAAACCATGTGAATAAACCGTAGAAAACGGCCGTATTCCCCACCGCCTGCTTTATAATGAGGCGTAGTGCTGGTTAAAAATTCAGTTAGTTGTATGAGTTTCTCCTTCCAGCTTGTGCACACGCCACAAGTTTGAACGAGAAGAAGGAAGGCCATGATGTCCCGGTTTCGTTCTGCAACTTTAGCCATCTTCTTTCTGTTACTTTTTGTCGTTTTGGCTCATTTGGGGGTGCAGGCTGAGGTGATGGAGGTGGCGGGGGAAGACGGCCGTACCGCCACCCTCACCGATACCGATCCCGTTGCCTATCTGCCCCTCATCCTGAACAATTACCCGCCGCCGGACGTGCCCTATGTCTGGCGCACCATTTCCCTGAATGCCGGCAGCCAAGCCCAAATCAACGCCCTGGAAGCCGACCATCATCCCCACGGCATTGCCCTGGATTTGGCCGGGCAGCGGGCTTTTGTCGGTAACCATCTCAGCAACAGCCTGGCTGTCATCAATACGGCCGATTGGAGCATTACCGGGTTCATCCCCCTGCCGGGAGCCGACGGGCCAAATGGCGTGGCTTACGATCCGGCTACTGACCGGGTTTACGTAGCCAACCGCAACTCGGCTAACGTCAGCGTAATTGACCCCACCAACATGCGATTTGTGCAGAATATCCCCGTCGGTTTGCTGCCCAATGGTGTGGCGGTGCAGGATGGGTTGGTTTATGTGGCCGACACCGGTTCTGACACCATTTCCCTCATTGACACCCAGACGCAGGTATTAACGGACACATTGCCAGTTGACGCGCAACCTGCTTTGCTCACAGCCGATGACAACCGGGGCTTTGTTTACGCAGCCAGTTATGGCGGCAACAGTATCGTTTATTTGCGCGACGGCCGTATTTGGAACCGCAGACCCAACGTAGAAAGCCCCTACGGCATCACCTTCGATCCCATCACCTTCCGCGCCTACGTCGTCAACC
>JAJRTP010000270.1 GCA_024278255.1 Chloroflexota bacterium
ACCAGCCCTCCCCCCAGCCGGCCGACGCCCAAATGCGCCTGCTGCAGCACGGCCGTCTGCCCGCTTTCCAGGAATTTCACCGCCGCCTGGACAAAAGCAAAGCATTCGACCCGGATTTGTTCTTCAACTACATCCTGCTCACCGAAGAAATGGGGGAGATTGCCAGCGAATTGGTCAAAATTTGGGGAGATGCAACACGCTTAAGAGGCAACGGCCGTACCGCCGAAGAAGCCCGTCAGGAAGCCATCAACCGCCACCGCCCCACCCTGCGCGGCGAGCTGGCCGACCTGCTGGCCTACACCATCAAGTTAGCCAATTACACCGGCATTGACCTGGAGCAAGCCTATCTGGAAAAAATGCGGCAAAACATCGGCCGCGCCTGGCCTGAAGAGCGCACATTGCCGGAATAAACGTATTGCGTATTACGTATTGATCCGGTTGCCAAATACGCAATACGCTTGACATCTGAAAGTTATTTGATACGATTGCGCCCATTATGAATCATTTCGCAGACAACCAGGCGCCTCGCCGTTTTCGCCGTCGCCGCCGGACCCCCAGGTCTGGATTTTGAGGTTGTCTGTTCGCTAAAGAACTATAGAACTCATTACGCCAGACCTGATTGACAGGTCTGGCGTTTTTTATTTGGAGAGATACGTATGATTTCAGCAGGCGTCTTCGGCGCAACCGGCTACACCGGCTTTGAACTAATCAAAATTCTGGAGAAACACCCGGAGGTAGAGATTCAGTTTGCTGCCTCCCAATCCTTTACCGGGCAGATTTTGGCAAACATTTACCCCAAAGCGCCGCCGCTGCCCCTGATTGACGGCCGTAACGCCCCCTACGATCAAGTAGACGTGGTTTTCCTCTGCCTGCCCCACGCCGCCGCCGCGGAAACGGCCGTTACCGCCCTGGCCGCCGGGGTCAAAGTAATCGATCTCAGCGCCGACTTCCGCCTGGAAGACGCCGCCGTGTACGAAGAATGGTACGGCAAAACCCACCCCGCGCCCCATTTGCTGGAGACGGCCGTCTATGGCCTGACCGAATTTGCCCGCGACCAACTGCCGGGAGCTAATCTGGTAGCCGTGCCGGGCTGTTATCCGACGAGTGTGCTGCTGGGGTTACGGCCGTTGCTCGCCGCCCAACTCCCCCTCGCCCCTCCCATCATCGCCAACGCCGCTTCCGGCGTCTCCGGCGCAGGACGCAAAGCCACCCCCACCACCCACTTTATGAACGTGGCCGATAACTACACGCCGTACAAGATCGGCCGCGCCCACCGTCACCTGCCCGAAATCGAACAAGTGATGCGCTGGTGGAACCCGGACGCGCCTGCACTCATCTTCTCGCCCCATCTGCTGCCCGTACCCCGCGGCATCCTCTCCACCATTTACGTCACGCCCCAGGGGGCTTGGGATTTGGCCCACATCCGCCAGCTTTACGCCGACGCTTACGCCAACGAGCCATTCGTCACCCTGCTGCCCCCCGGCAAATTGGCCTCCCTGGCCTACGTCACCCACACCAACCGCTGCGTCATCGGCCTCACCCAGGCAGACGATACCCTGATCATCACCGCCGCCATTGACAATTTGATTAAAGGGGCAGCCGGACAGGCGGTGCAGGATATGAACGTGGTTTTTGGGCTGGAAGAGACTGTTGGCCTGACAGGGTGAAAAGGTGACAAGGTGACAAGGTGAAAAAGAACACGCATCACATCATCAAAGTAGGCGGCAACGAATTGGCCGACCCCGAATTTTTGCAGGGATTGGCCCGGAATGTGGCGCAAATACTGGCGCAGAACGGCCGTCTCCCCATCATCGTGCATGGGGGCGGCCAAGCGATTGCCCGATTGCAGACCAGTCTGGGGCTGGAGACGCGCAAAGTAGACGGCCTGCGGGTGACGGACGCTGCTTCGCTGGAAGCGGCGGAGATGGTCTTGTCCGGGCACAGCAACAAGCTCATCGTCAAGGCACTGCTGGCAGAAGGTCTGGACGCGCTGGGCCTGAGCGGGGTGGACGGCCGTATCCTGTACGCCCACAAAAAACAGCATCCCGCCGATTTGGGTTACGTGGGAGAAATTACGGCCGTCAACACCGCCCCCATCCAGCAGTTAACCGACCTGGGGTACATCGTCGTCCTCTCCCCCATCTCCCTGGGCGCGGATGGAACCACCTACAACGTCAACGCCGACGAAGCGGCCACGGCCGTAGCCGCCGCCCTGCGTGCCGGGCAGCTTGATTTTGTCTCCAACGTGCCCGGCGTTTTGCAGGACGGCCGTCTCCTTCCCAGCCTTTCCATCACCGCCGCCGAACAGCTAATTACCGATGGCGTGATTACCGACGGTATGATCCCCAAAGTGCGCGCCGCGCTGACGGCCGTTGCCCGCGGCGTCCCTCAAGCGCGCATCGTCAATCTGGACAAATTAGCCAAAAACGGAGGCACGATTTTTCTAGTGCCAGGCACGTCCCAAACGAATCCGGGCCTACCGACAACTTAAGGGGCGCGCCTGGCACTTAAAACAAACCAACCATGACTGAATTAACTTTCTCACCCTTAACCATAGACCAATACGACGAAGTAATCGCCCTGTGGCAAGCCAGCGAAGGCGTGGGCCTGAGCGGCGCAGACGAATACGAAAACATCCGCTTTTACCTGGAACGGAATCCGGGAATGAGCTTTGTGGCGATGGTTGACGGCCGTATCATCGGCGCCATCCTCTGTGGGCACGACGGCCGTCGCGGCTTCATCCACCACCTCGCCGTCCATCAAGATTACCAGCGGCAGGGCATTGCCAGCCAACTGGTGCAAAAAAGCGTCGCCGCCCTGCAAGCCATTGGCATCCAGAAGTGCCACGTCTTCATTTTCCGCCGCAACGAAAGTGGAATCGCCTTCTGGCAGGCCAACGGCTGGGAGATACGGGAAGACATTCACATTATGTCAAAGCACATTTAACAATGAAAAATCTCACGGATAAATGGATCGCGGATAAAATAAAAAAATCCGTGATCCATTCCTCCGTGAAACAAATCTGAAGGGAACAACTATGGACGCACAACAAATTATCAAGGCGGAATCTGATTACGTTTTACATACTTACAACCGGCCGCCAGTAGTCTTTACGCAGGGAAAAGGACTGCACTTGTATGACAGTGAGGGGAACGAGTATCTTGACTTTACCTCCGGCATTGCTGTCACGGCTTTGGGGCACAGCGATGAAGAATGGGTCACGGCCGTAGCCCAACAAGCCGCCGCCCTCACCCACGTCAGCAACCTGTACCACAGCACCCCGCAGGCAGAACTAGCCCAAAAACTGGTAGAAAACTCCTTCGCCGACAAAATCTACTTCTGCAACTCCGGCGCGGAAGCGAATGAAGCGGCCCTCAAATTTGCCCGCAAGTACGCCAAAACAATATCCCAATCACCCAATACCAAATCCAACATTGTAGCCTTCACTGGCGGCTTTCACGGCCGTACTGCCGGCGCCCTCTCCGTCACCTGGAAAGAAAAATACCGCACCCCCTTTGAACCACTCCTGCCTGGTGTTCAGTTCGCCACGTATAACGACCTGACTTCCGCGGAGGACGCCATTGACGACGACACCTGCGCCGTCATCGTGGAACCAGTGCAGGGGGAAGGCGGCGTTCACCCCGCCGCGCCCGAATTTTTACAGGGGCTGGGCGCCCTGTGCGATGCGCACGATGCCCTGCTCATTTTTGACGAAGTGCAGTGCGGCCTGGGACGCACCGGCCATCTCTGGGCCTACCAGGCTTATGGCGTCGAGCCGGACATGATGACCCTGGCCAAACCGCTGGCGGGCGGCCTGCCCATCGGGGCGACGCTGCTGCGGCAAAAAGTAGCCGACGTCATTCAACCGGGCGACCACGGCAGCACTTTTGCCGCCGGGCCATTGGTCTGCGCTGCCGCCAACGTCGTTTTTGATCGCGTCAGCCGGCCGGAATTTCTGGCGCAGGTCAGGCAAAACGGGGAATACTTGCAGCATCGCCTCAAAACGCTGGAATCGGAGAAAATTACGGCCGTGCGCGGCGCGGGCTTACTCGCAGCGGCAGATTTAACCACAGAAGCTGCCCCCGTCATCGCCAAAGCCAGAGAAAACGGCCTCCTCATCATCAGCGCCGGAGAAAACACCTTACGCCTGGCCCCCGCCCTTACCGTCAACCGGGATGAGATTGATACGGCCGTCTCCATCCTGGCAACTTGTCTCGACTAAATATGGACACTTTACACATCCGCGAATTTCAAGAAGAAGACGCTGACGCCGTTGTCGCTCTTTGGCAAGCGTGCGGTCTGGTCAAACCCTGGAACGACGCATACAAAGATATGCAACGCAAGCTGACTGTAGGCCGTGAACTGTTTCTCGTCGGGGAAATTGACGGCCGTATCGCTGCTGCCGTCATGGGTGGTTATGAAGGGCACCGGGGCTGGGTCAACTATCTGGCTGTACACCCCGATTACCGGCGTCAGGGATACGGCCGTCTCCTGATGGACACTGTCGAGAGTAAATTACTGGCCCTCGGCTGCCCCAAGATCAATCTGCAAATACGCGAAAGCAATCTCGATGTCATCCGGTTTTACGAAGCCATCGGCTACAAACAGGACAAAGTCGTCAGCTTCGGCAAACGCCTGATACCGGACAATTAAACTATGGATACCCAAACAATTCCCCCAAAAGCCGCAGTCGAAGAAATCACCGAATTTCAGACCGGCGAAGTCGCCACCGTCGCTGGCGGGCACTTTGTCCACGATACCTACAGCGCCTTCCTGGCCCCTCTCCTGCCCATGATTCGGGACCGGCTGGGAACCGGCTACGCCGCCACCGGCAGTCTGGTCATCTTCATGCAGATTCCCAGCCTGCTCAACCCCTTCATCGGCTACCTGGCCGATAAAATCAGTCTGCGCTACTTCGTCATCCTGGCGCCCGGTCTCACGGCCACTTTAATGACCAGTTTAGGCTTCGTTTCCAGCTATGTCGCTTTGGCCCTGCTGCTATTTGCCGCTGGTATCAGCATCGCCATGTTCCACGCCCCGGCTCCGGCCATGATCGCCCGCGTGTCCGGGCCGCGCGTGGGCAAGGGGATGAGCGTTTTCATGGCCGCCGGGGAACTGGGGCGTACCCTGGGGCCGGTTATTGTCGTCGCCGGCGTGGGCTGGTTCGGTCTGGACGGGTTATGGCGGCTGGCCTTTGTGGGCTGGGGCACGTCGGTCATCCTCTATTTTCGCTTACGAAAAGTTCCGGCCCGCATCAAAAAGAAAGACGGCGCCACCCTGCGGGAAATGTGGCCCCAGGTGCGCCGCGTTTTTCCCTTGCTCACCTGGCTGATGGTCAGCCGGGTCATGATGCCGGTGGCCTTGACAACTTACCTGCCCATCTTTATCAGCGATGAGATGGAAGGCAGTTTATGGCTGGCCGCCTCGGCCCTGACCATTCTGGAAGGGGCCGGCGTAGCCGGGGCTTTGCTGGCCGGCAGCTACAGTGATCGACTGGGGCGCGCCCGCACTTTACTCATCCTGTTCATTATTTCTCCGCTGCTCCTGTTGCTTTTCCTGTGGGGCGGCGAACAGTTTGCCCTGCCGCTGCTCATCGCCCTGGGGCTGACCTCTCTGGCGCCCGGCCCGGTTTTGCTGGCAACGGTGCAGGATGAGTTCCCGGATAATCGGGCGCTGGCGAATGGCATCTATCTGGCGCTCAGTTTTATGATTCGGGCGGGCGGCATCTGGGTAGTGGGCTGGCTGGCTGACCAATACGGCTTGTCACAGGCTTACACGCTGGCCGCGGCAGCCACATTTCTGGCAATTCCGGCTACCTACATCCTGCACAAACGGGAGGAGGCAACGGCCGTCGCATGAACCCGCATACCCCCATGCACATCCGCCCCGCCGTTCCCGCAGACGTACCTGACATTCTGTCGCTGGTAAATGATCACGTCCGTCAGGGGGATTTGCTGCCGCGCACGGCCGTATCCATCCGGGAAACGCTGGACGACTGGCTGGTGGGCGAAGACGAGGACGGCGACATCGTAGCCTGCGTCTCCCTCCTCTTTTACACCGACGCCCTGGCTGAAGTGCGTTCTCTGGCAGTAGCCGACAAGGCGAAAGGGCAGGGCTGGGGCCGCACCATCGTCAACGCCCTCATCGCCCAGGCCAAACTGCGCGGCGTGCCCACCCTCTTTGCCCTGACCCGCGCCGTCGGCTTCTTCCAGCGGGCCGGTTTTGCCGTCTCCACCATGGAACGTTTCCCGGAAAAAGTGTGGCGGGATTGCCACGCCTGCCCCCTGCTGGATGCTTGTGATGAAACGGCCGTTGTCCTCCACCTCAACGCCCCGCACCCAATGCCCCATCCTTCGGCAAGCTCAGGACAAGATTACCTAAATATTCAATTATCCAATATCCACGTATCACAATCAAAAGGAGTTTTACCCATGTCAACATCCAAAGTAAACAAAGTAGTTCTCGCCTATTCCGGCGGCCTCGACACCTCCGTCATCGTCCCCTGGCTGCGCGAAAATTATGATTGCGAAGTCATCGCTTTCTGCGCCAACCTGGGTCAGGATGAAGCAGAACTGGAAGGCTTGGCCGAAAAAGCCATCGCCAGCGGCGCCAGCAAAGTGTACATCGAAGATTTGCGCCACGAGTTCGCCAAAGATTTCCTCATCCCCATGATGCAGGCCGGAGCCATCTACGAGCGGCAGTACTTGCTGGGCACCTCCGTCGCCCGCCCCCTCATCGCCAAATGGCAGGTGGCCATCGCCGAAGCCGAAGGGGCCGACGCGGTAGCCCACGGAGCCACCGGCAAGGGGAATGATCAGGTGCGTTTTGAGCTGACCTACAAGGCGCTCAATCCCACCCTCAAAGTCATCGCCCCCTGGCGGGAATGGGATATCCGCTCGCGGGAAGACGCCCTGGCTTACGCCAAAAAGCACAACGTCCCCGTCGTCCAGACGGAAAAATCGATCTACAGTCGGGACGCCAACCTGTGGCATCTCTCCCACGAAGGCGGCATCCTGGAAGACCCGGCCAACGAACCGGAAGAAATCATGTACCAATGGACTGTCTCCCCGGAAAATGCGCCGGACGAGGCGGAAGTGGTGAAGATTGACTTTGAGAAGGGCGTACCGACGGCCGTGAACGACGTGCAGTTACCCCCGGCCGTCCTCATTGCCCAACTGAACGATTTGGGAGCCAAACACGGCGTGGGCCGCATTGACCTGGTGGAGAACCGGCTGGTGGGCATGAAGTCCCACGGCGTCTACGAGACCCCCGGCGGCACGATTTTGTACGCCGCCCACCGGGAACTGGAATCCCTCTGCCTGGATCGGGACACCTCCCATTACAAGGAGCAGATGGCCGTGCGTTACGCAGAACTGGTGTACAACGGCAAATGGTTCACCTCGCTGCGGGAGGCGATGCAGGCATTTGTGGAGAATACCCAGGAATCTGTTACCGGCTGGGTGAAGTTGAAGTTGTACAAGGGGAATGTGATGGTAATCGGCCGTTACAGTCCGGAAAGCCTGTACCGGGAAGATTTCGCCACGTTCGGCCAGGAGGATGTGTACGATCAATCGGACGCAGTGGGCTTCATCACCCTCTTTGGTCTGCAAATGAAGGTAAAGGCGATGATGGAGGTCAGTGACGGTGGGCAGACGCGGTACGCTGCGCCGGATTACAGTAAGTTTAAGCGGGATTGATGGATGGGTTACGGCCGTTTCTCAGAGCGTGAGGAAACGGCCGTTGCCATCTTTTCTTAAAACTCAATTTTGGAAACTTTCTTGCCAATCCAAACTAAAAGGTGCTGGTTCGAAATGATTCTCTAAATTACGTGGCTCGTGATTTTCTCCAGTAACCTCAACTACTCCGGCTGCTTCAGCATTAGTAAATAAATAGCTTACGCTGAAGTTATCAAATCTCGCATCCGACGTTGGATTGCCAGCATAAGAACTGGAAAGCAAGCCTACACCACCCAAACCAATAATGCCATTATCCAGCCAAGAACCCAGCAAACTCCCATTGGCATACAATATGATTCGATCACCATCACGAGTCACCTTGAGATGATTAACTATCCCACCACTATTAATTGCTGGCGAATACGTAGGAGCTACAATTTGTGTAAATCCACTTGGATCACGACGGTATAATCGAAATTGTCTGACATCCGTATTTATGTCAAATAAATAATAAGAACTAAAATTGCCCCCTATACCAAAAAGAATACCATAGCTACTACCGGGTGTTCCCTGCCAACGCGCATCCATTTCCACAGTGTAGTTTACCCCATCACAGGTTGGTGCACGGAAAAGATAGAAATAGCCACCCTGTTTTGACAGGACACGATATTCTCCATTTAGATATTCGGAACGGACATATATATCTTCTCCCACTGACCAACCACTTGCAGGATTACTAAAATCATCGAAGAAATCTCTACAATAATTGTTATAGATTGTAGGTAAAAAGGCAGCGATTTCTAACGTTGCTGGAAACGATAAAATCCCGTTCGGGGTACTTATGAATATTTTAGTTCCGCTTTGATTTGATCTGGGTGCCTTGATAGGGTGATCAAATCTATAACTTCTCAATCTCTGGAATGTGCTGCCATCAAGCTCAAACAAATGGCTTGTACCATTCTCCTCGGTAATTGAAAGAAAAACCCGATCTTTTGCATAAGCATATCCAATATCATTGTCTACCATTGTGGAAGTAAGGTCATTAAAAACATCAAAACTCCCCAATTGTGTAGACAAATCTCCAGACCAAATTTGGGCCACAGAAGTATATATTTTTTCTCCGTCCGGCGAAATTGCGATAACTGAAGAGTTGACTGGGCCATGTGGGCTTGAATGAGTTCGAGTAATCGGTTCCGTACTTATATTGTATCGATACAGCTTGTTAGGAGAAAAATGTTCACTGACAAACAAATCATTCCCGTCCACAGTTATAGCTATTCGTGGCTCTCCTCGAACAATTTCAGAAGAACTACTAATTTCGCTTTTAGTTACTGAATCAAAAATATGTATGCGATCAATTCCGGAACCCCCATCTCCAACAGAGTACAAGCGCCCTGGTCTCCCATAAAGAACGTCAATCGGCCTATTGGGAGATGCACCCGCTGGAACGATTCTATCCGTGATAATTAACGTAGACAGATCTATAAAAACGATTTCACCCGACGAGTAAAGGGCAACTGCCAATTCATTACCAGTAGGATCAATGTCCATACCGCGCGGCTCACCGCCTACACTAACAGTTGTAATCAATTCCAAGGTATTGATAGAAATTACATCAACAGAACCGCTAGCAGAGTCTGCTGCATATATCCGTTGCCGTGTATCATCTATAACTAAATCGAAATAAAGGCTTCCTTCATCTGAATAACCGAGCCGTAAAAATAACGGCGTCAAGAAAACAAACAGCAACAATAAAAAAGGGACAATGTTTAGGTAGTAGCGTTTTATCATGTGCTTGATGCCTCCATATATCAACTACAAGAAAAAATTGGATTCTTCCCCCTAATTGGCGGTATTCCTCCGGCAGAAATTATATACGAATTTCAAATCTTTTGATAACTTTTTGGGAATAGCGTAGAGTATCCGAGGCTTGTCTTTTCGTTAATTTCAATGGAATCTCTACGTACAATCTACTGGGAACTAAACGGCCGTCCCCAACGTTATTGATCCAACGCAAAAAAACGCTTACACTGTCTGCACAACCTGACGGAGGAGAACATGTCACGCAAAGCAAAAATATTAGCCATTGTGGGCGGCGCGGCCGTCGTCGGCGTCACGGCCGTATCCCTCATCACCTTTCAACGAAACCAACAGGCCGAAAAAGACCTCGTCCCCGTGCCGGTGGGCGAAGTAGCAGGCGGGACAGAAACGGCCGTAACTATCGGCGGTGAATCATCCATCGCCTACGTCGCCGCCGGCCCCGCCCAACTGATCTTCAACCTCAGCGAAGGGCAGGAAGCGCCGGACGCGGTAGAACCAATCCCCGTCGTCGTCGGCGAGCCATTGTCGGCGGAAGAAGCGGCCCAGATCACCGCCCGCCTGCCGGAAATGCCCGCAGAAGAAGCCGACGCGCAGGAAGTCAACCTGCCCAACGACCCCCACCCGCCCCCCCCCCCCCG
>JAJRTP010000271.1 GCA_024278255.1 Chloroflexota bacterium
CATCCATTTTTCTGGGGACGGCCGGGGCCTGGGTGCTGGGCTACAATCTAGCCGCCCTATCCATTTTGTCGCCAGCCAAATTGTCTACCGCCCTGCTGGTGATGGCTGTGCCCATTTTAGATGTAGCCTGGCAAATCGTATCCCGCCTGCGCCGGGGCCAGCATCCCTTTCAGGGAGATCGGGGGCATTTACATTTTCGCCTGTCGGATGGCGGGCTGCCCACACGAACGATTGTCCTCGGCTATTATCTGGTGACGCTGGCTTTCGGATTGGTAGCCATTTGGGCGCCCAATGGTTTGTGGAAGATTGGTTTGTGGCTGGGGGTGATTACGGCCGTAATCCTCCTCCTCCTCTGGTTAAGCCGCCGCCCGCAAAATAATTAACCCATTGTAAATAAATTTACACGCTCCAGGCATGTGCTGTTACACTGATTGCCAGCTTGACGCGGTAAAATATCTTCAAGATATAGTACTGTGGTCATGTTAGAAACAGTGGGAGTAGCAACATGAAAAAGAATGGAAGCGCCGAAAACAACGGGGAAGACAGCCATAATTTTCCCAATCCCGTCATGGTATCCCGCCAGATTGATGGCCTGCGCGAAGTTTTACGCCGCATGAGAGCATCTCAATCGCAATCGCTGGATGTTTTGACCCATAAGAAACTGGAACAAATCCAGAGTTGATCTTATTTCGTTGCCAGATAAAATTTAAGAGGGAAAAAACCAGACCTGACCGGTCTGGTTTTTGTTTAATAGGGGGATTCAGTGGCGGGTTGGGCCAGGAGACGGCCGTAAGCCCCCTGCCATAAAGAAGGTTTCCGCGTCATCGTCTTAATCTGCACGTCAGCAAAACGGGGGAACAAATCAGCCATCAAATCCGGCAGCAAATCCCAGGCTTCATGCCGGATCACATCCTCCCAATCGGCGGCCGACAATTTTGTCCACTCCCAATCCCGCATAAACCGTTCCGCCTTGAGCCAATAATCCCGCTTTTCCCAGGCCAGGGCTGATTTTTCCACGCCGGCCTGAATTTCACGCAGTAGAAAGACAATCATGGCGGCCATATCTTTGGCTTCCTCGTCTACTGCCTGCTTCTGGCTCAGGCGGCGCAGCATTTCGGCAATGCTGCGCCGGTGCCGGTTTCGGATGGTGGATGGATTCTCTACATTGATAATTTGACTCATAAATTCTCCTCATGTAGGGTGATTTTGTAAATCGCCCGCCCGATTTACAAAATCGGGTTACGGCGGGATGATAACACGGCCGTCTATCCAACGTCCAGTTTTAAGTGTTCAGTATTCAGTTTTCAGTGGCGTAATTGGCAAATTTTTGCTTTAATAGGCGGGGGTAACGATTACCCCAAAATTAATATTCACCACTCTGGAAGAATACAACAGATTCAGGCAAAACAGACGCCCTTTCCCGGAAAAACCTGTTCCTTTCCCAATCCGTTGTAGTCACAGGAAAATATCATGCAAATGCGAGATGTCTTAGGGCTAATTTTAGGCGGTGGGGCTGGCGCCCGTCTGTATCCTCTGACCAAAGAGCGCGCCAAACCGGCCGTCCCCCTGGCCGGGAAGTACCGGTTAATTGATATACCCATGAGCAGTTGCCTTCATGCCGGTATCGAAAAAATAGCCATCCTCACCCAATTCAACTCCGTTTCCCTGCACCGGCACATCCAACGCACCTACACGCGGGATATGTTCACCCCCGGCTGGGTGCAAATTCTGGCCGCCGAACAAACCCCCACCATGCGGGATTGGTATCAGGGCACAGCCGACGCCGTGCGCAAACAACTCATGGAAATCCGGGAAGCCAACACCCCCTACACCCTCATTCTGGCCGGGGATCATCTTTACCGGATGGACTATCGGGATTTTGCCCGGTTCCACGAAGAAAGCGGCGCTGACGTTTCCGTAGCCATCCAGCCTGTTGGCTGGGACGTAGCCCCTGGTCTGGGTATCCTGAAAATAGACGGCGACAATCGCATCATCAGCTTCACAGAAAAGCCAGAGCCTGACCAATTGCATGGCCTGGAAAGCTGGCTGGGGGCTGAAAAACCGTTTATGGCCTCCATGGGCATCTACATATTTAACACAGACATTTTGGTGGAACTGTTAGACGGCCCCGGCAACGATTATGGCAGCGATATTATTCCCAGAGCGATGCAGGAAAAGAAGCTGATGGGGTACGTATTTGAAGGGTACTGGGAAGACATCGGCACCATCCGCCGCTTTTATGAAGTGAATCTGGAATTAGCCCAACCGGATGCCCCCTTTGATTTCTACAGTCCGGACGCTCCTATTTATACCCATCCCCGCTTTTTACCCGCTTCGGAAATTCATGGCGCTAATCTGGACAATGTTTTACTGCCGGATGGCTGCCGGCTGCACGCATGTTCCATTCATAATTCCGTCGTGGGATTGCGCAGTATCGTCGGCTCAGATGTAGCTATCGAATCTTCGGTGATTATGGGGGCTGACTTTTATGAAACGGAGACGCACAGGGCAGAAAACCGGCGTTTGGGGCGACCTGACGTCGGCATTGGTGAAGGCTCTCATATTGCCAATGCCATTATTGATAAAAATGCCCGCATCGGCCGCAATGTGATCATTCGGGCCTTAGTTGACCGTCCAGAAGATCACGGCGCCGGCTGGGTGGCCCGGGATGGGATTGTGATTGTGCCCAAAAATGCCATTATTCCCGATGGCACAGTGATTTAGGCGCCGTTGCGGCACAAATACTCGGCGGCCGTTTCTGGCGTGGCATAAGTTTGTTCCAGATGGGCAAAAATCCGGATTCTTTCCCGGTTTGTCTCTATGACGGCTGGATACCAGTTATAGTCTGACCCAGGCGGCCGAACGGCGCCGCACAATCCTCCCGCAACCGGCTTGGGGAATTGCCAGATTACCCAGGTATACAAATCGGCAAATGCGAGCGTTGTGGGACTGTCCGTTTTCAAAGAAATATCAGCTACGACGAGCTTATTCTTACCCATTCAGTCATCCTCCTGCGTTGCAACGCGCTTATTCTCAGATATTTAGTCATTCTCATGCGTTGCAAACAGTATACGCAAAACCTCTTCCGTATCGCTGAGATTATCAAATAAATGGTCGGGTTGATATTGTGCTAAAGCCTCGGCTGTATGCCAACCGCTGGCAACGACTACCGCTTTGGCTTTGCCGGCACGGGCACAACGTATATCTGCCGGGGTATCGCCAATAATCACCGTATTCTTACCATTGAATGAGTACCCCGTCAACCGCCTGGCCCGCTCCATGCCAATCTGGGGCAATTCGTTTCGATTCATGGCGTCAGACCCGTAAGCGCCCACAATAAACTGAGCCGGATCAATGCCGGCCGCATATAATTTGATCGGCGCGGTTATTTGGGAATTGCCGGTTAAAAGACCCAGTACGACGTCATCACGCCCTTCGAGGGCTGCCAACAAATCCGGCACGCCAGTACAGGGGCGCATCCCTCTTTGGGCAAATATCTCCTGGCCTTTTTGTGCCATCAGTTCGTAAACGGCCGTCAGTTTGGCCTCAACTTCTTTACGGGGGATGCCTACGGCCGTCATCAAATCAATAATAATGCGCGGGTCCGTTTTGCCGCTGAATTTATACGTCTCTACCGGCCCCGCTGCGCCAAACAACTCCTCCAGGGCAAAGCGGATTGTCTCCCGCCCCGCCCCATTGGTGCGGATGAGTGTGCCATCAATGTCAAACAGGAAAAGGTTTTTTTTCATAAGTGGTCACGCTACCCTGATAAACTGAATTTTATGGTCTTTTCTCAATTAACTCAAATATTACGCCCCTCAGAAAATCAAAACGTATGATCCAGCCCGTTCATCCCTTGACCTATGACATATTTCTTACTACTTCCAGTTTGTTCTGGGACGGCCGTCGCATTGATGCGCCACATACACAACTTGTATATTTCAGAAAATCACAAAACGACAAAAACAAAATTAGATGCTTCCGAATCAATCTCTTTTATACAATCCCTCCCAAAGTACGCAGTTCTTTTCTAACAAACGCCTCCGGCTAATCATCTATTATTTGGTGTTGGCCGTAATAACCCTGCTGGGCGTTTTATACGGTTTTTATTTTTCCGAGATTTTTTTTGACAGCAACAAACCCCTTTGGCTGGAACAAATATTGAATGGCTTAAAACTG
Source organism: Chloroflexota bacterium (assembly GCA_024278255.1). Taxonomy (GTDB): domain Bacteria; phylum Chloroflexota; class Anaerolineae; order Promineifilales; family Promineifilaceae; genus JAJRTP01. The sequence continues at coordinate 4,180 of JAJRTP010000271.1, forward strand.
TTCTGGCTTATTCCTTTACCCTACGCCTTATTGAATTTTTATTCCTTCCTGCGCTACCCTGTCTTTCAAGGGCCACGGTATAAATCCTGGCCGGCCGGCGCTCCACCCCATTTGGCAGGCAAACTCATCTTTCGTTACGTGACACGCGGCCACAGCCCCAATTTGGTTAGTGACAATGTACACAACGCCAGCCATCTTCTGCAAAAAACATTACCGCTAAATACCTGGGCAATAGAGATAGTAACCGATAATCCTCTGCCGGGAATACCGGATGCGCCTCATGTACGGGTCATTGAGGTGCCGGTCGCATACAAAACGAAACATGGCTCTCTGTACAAAGCGCGGGCCTTACAGTATGCTCTGAACGCTTCTCCAGCTCAGCCGGAAGATTGGATTATCCATTTGGACGAGGAAACGCAATTTGATGCGGAAACGGTGCGGGCCATTTATTGCTTTGCTGCTGAGGAAGCAAATTTAACTGCTCAGGGGCGCCAAAAACTGCCCCGTATCGGTCAGGGTGTCATTCTGTATGGCGCCAGGACCATTGTGAACAGGCTGACAACGTTGGCGGATTCCATTCGGGTAGGGGATGATTACGGCCGTTTCCGTCTGCAATATGAAAATGGTAAAGCGTACTTTGGCATTCATGGTTCTTATATTGTCGTCAACAACAGAGTAGAATGTTTGGTGGGGATGGATCACGGGCCAGAAGCCAGCATCACCGAAGACGCCTATTTTGCCTTGATGGCTCAAAGCATGGGCGTCAAATTTTCCTTCATCCACACCGTCATGTACGAAAAATCCCCCTTCTCCGTAAGAGATTTCATACGGCAGCGGCGGCGCTGGTTTGGTGGATTGTGGCTGGTAGTCTTATCCCGCGACATCCCGTTACGGCAGCGCTGGATACTAATCACCTTTATGATTTTGTGGTCGGTAAGCTGGTTATGTATCTGGATGGTGTTTGTTAATTTGCTTTACCCCACAGGTACGCCGCTCTGGCTGGCTGTCGCTGGCGGCGTCTCTTTTGCTTACTACGTTACCCTGTATTTGATTGGCTATCTGCGCACATTTCGCTGGAGCGACGGCCGTCGCCGCTTCATCGCCTATTTATTTGCCCAACTGTTCCTCATTCCTGTCTTTTCCCTGATAGAAGCCGGCGGCGTATTCTACGGGTTAATTTCTCCGCCCCGTGATTTCCAGATTGTGCAAAAAGAAATCGAGCCTCAAAACAGTTTTCAGATGAACGCAGTTGACAATACTGCCTGAAAATCGGGCCAAATACTCTGCAACCCAACAACTTTGCACTCTGCATATTTGATTAAAACTTATGTGATTTTATTCACATGATGGCGGTTAGGTTGTATAGTTGCTGGTGGACTGATTGAGATAAAAGAGGGACTGTAAATAATTATGGCGATAGATGAAAAAATGGAGGGGGAGACGGCCGTTCTTGCCCCGCTGAAACAGGAAAAAATTAGCCAGACAGACAGCACCGAACCGGACTTGATTATCCGCTTACAAAATGTAGGCAAGGTGTACAAAACCGGTTCCGGTGATTTTACAGCGCTGAAGGATATTTCTCTGGACATCGAAGCGGGTGAGTTTTTGGGCATCATTGGTAAGTCCGGTGCGGGGAAGACGACGCTGCTGAATATGATTGCCGGTGTCAGCGAGATTACGTCGGGTGAGGTTTATTTTTATCCCCAGGACGGCGAAAAGGGCAACGGCCGTGTCTCCCCCGTTTTGCTCAATGACCTGAAAGAAGATGAACTGGCAGCCTGGCGCGGCCAGAATATGGGTGTAGTGTACCAATCTTTTGAACTGCTGCCCCAGCTTGACCTGGTGACCAATATCATGCTGCCCCAGGATTTTGCCGGTTTGTACCAGGCCAAAATCAGCCGGGAGCGGGCGATGGAACTGTTGGACATTGTGGAGCTGACGGAACATGCTTACAAACTGCCGGCCCATATTTCCGGCGGCCAGAAGCAGCGGGTAGCTATTGCCCGCGCTCTGGTGAATGATCCGGCGATTATTATTGCCGATGAGCCAACGGGCAGTCTGGACACGGTGACGGCCGAAACAATCTTCCAAATTTTTGAGAAGCTGGTGGCACAAGGTAAGACGATTATCATGGTGACGCATGATAGTGATCTGGCGCCTCGTTTTTCGCAGGTGGTGCGGATTGCGGATGGGGAGTTGGTGGCTGATACGGCCGTCACCGAGACTGTTGCGGTGGAAACGGCCGTGGAAGCTCCTGCTGTAGAACCGGAAGACGAGGAGCCAAATGGGCAGACGGCCGTGTTCTACCGCGGCAGTGACGAAGAGACACCTCACAGCCGCCAAAACCAACCGGCTATCGTTCTGAAAGACGTCTACAAAACATACGTCAACGCCGCCGGTGAATTTCCCGCCCTCAAAGGTATTGATTTGCAGTTGGATTACGGCCAGTTCATCTCCATCGTGGGCAAATCCGGCAGTGGTAAATCCACCCTGCTTAACATGCTTACCGGTATTGATCACCCCACTGCCGGAGAAGTAATTATTGGCGGGCAAAATATTTATGAGATGAGTGAAAGCCAGCGGGCCAAGTGGCGCGGCCGGAACATGGGCATCGTTTTCCAGTTCTTTCAACTGCTGCCCACACTCAACCTGCTGGAAAACACGATGCTGCCTATGGATTACGGCAACATGTACCCGGTCAATGAACGGCCGGAGCGGGCGATGGAACTGCTCAAAATGGTAGGTCTGGAAGATCACATGTATGATTTGCCGGCGGCCGTGTCCAATGGACAGCAGCAAAGCGCCGCTATCGCCCGCTCTCTGGCCACCGACCCGCCCATCATTGTGGCTGACGAACCCACCGGCAACCTGGATTCCCGTTCCGCTGACAACATTATCCAGGTGTTCCAACATCTGGCCGACCGGGGCAAAACCATTCTCATCGTCACCCATGATCCCTCACTGACCAGCCGTACCGACCAAACCGTCATCATCTCCGACGGTGAAATTATTGACGAGACGATAGCCAACGCCCTGCCCTTGCTGGATCATCCGCTCATGCTGCAAGCGACGCGCCATGCAGAAAAGAAGACGTACGCACCGGGGAAAATCATTGTACAGCAGGGTAAGCCGCTGGTTAATTTTTACATGGTGGCGGATGGCGCAGTAGATATTGTCATAGACAGCCCTCAATACCCGGAGACGACGCTGGCTACTTTGGGAGCCGGCCAGTTTTTTGGTGAAGTGGAACTGGTGGGCGACAAGACGGCCATTGCTACGGTCCGGGCTTCTGAGGACAAACCGGTGACGGTTTCTGTGCTGCCCAAACAACTATTTTGCGATTTATTAGACCAGTCACCACCCATGGAAGAAGAACTCAAGCGCGTGGCTGAAACCCGTCATAAAGAAAATATAACAAAGAGTAAGAGTGTAAATTGATGAAACGATTACTGGCATATTTACGGCCGCGTTGGCGCAAGGTAACGGCTGATTTGTGGGATAGTAAGACGCGCACCATATTGGTGGTAGCCTCGATTGCTGTGGGTGTATTTGCGGTAGGCGCTATTATCACCGCCTACGTGATAATGTCTGAAGATATTGACAAAAGTTATCGAAATGTCTCCCCGGCCAATATTGAAATCTGGACGGATCCCTTTGATGAAAATCTGGTGAAGACCATTGAGAGTATCCCTGGTGTGGCCGCAGCCGAAGGGCGTCATCTGGCTACTATGCGCCTTAGTAAGGATGGCGAAGTGTGGCAAAGTTTTGACGTGATTGCCCTGGATGATTTTGAGAATGCCAGTGTGAACCGGATTCAGATATTGGATGAAGGCCGGCCGCCAACTGACCGGGAAATATTGGTAGGGTTCGATACCTTAATGGACCCCGGCTTTCGGGTGGGTGATGTGGCTCAAATCCAGTTGGCTGATGATTCAACGCGGGAAATGCCGGTGGTGGGGTTGGTACGGGATCAATCCAAAGCGGGGAATTTTGCGGCCCTCCCCAGCGCTTACGTCTCCCGTGAAGCGTTGGATTGGCTGGGTGAATATTACGATTACAATCGTTTGTACGTGACTGTCAGCGGGGACCCCGGCGATGAGGCGGTGATTGAGCAGGTTTCGCAGGCGGTAGAAGACAAGGTGGAAAAGAGCGGCCGTACTGTCTACCGCACGTCGTTGGTGGAAACGGATAAACATCCGATGGGGTCTACTGTTTTGGCCATGTTGGGTGTCTTAGGGGCGTTGGGTGTTTTGGTGATGTTGTTAAGTAGTTCCCTGATTGTCAACACGCTGAATGCCTTGCTCTCGCAGCATTTGCGCCAGATTGGGGTGATGAAGCTGGTAGGGGCGCGCAGCCCGCAAATTTCCCTCATGTATATTCTGCTGATTATTATTTATGGCCTGATTGCTTTGCTGATTGCCGTACCTTTGGGGGCGATAGCCGGGTATGGCCTGTCCGCGTTTATTGCAGATTTTATGAGCGCTGATTTGCAGGGGTATCGCATTGTGCCGCTGGCGATTGTGCTGCAAGTGGCTATTGCTTTTATCGTGCCGCTGGCGGCTGGTTATTTTCCGGTCAACAAGGGGGCAAAGACGACGGTGCGCCGGGCGATTAGTAATAACGGTTCCGGGGCACAGGGGGGCAGTTCGGCCTTTTTAGAAGGATTGGGACGCTGGTTTTATTGGGTGTCACGGCCGTTGCTCCTTTCCATCCGTAACACCTTTCGCCGTAAGGGGCGGCTGGCTCTCACTTTGTTCACCCTGACGAGGGCCGGGGCGATTTTTATTGCCGTGTTTAATGTGCGTGCCTCCCTAAACTTGTTTTTAGACCAGATAGGCCAGCATTTTATGGCGGACATCACCCTGACCTTTGAGCAGCCTTACCGGGAACGCCAGATTGAGCAAGTGGTTTTGCAAGTGCCTGGCGTCAGCTACGCGGAAGGTTGGTTGGCTGCGTCCGGCGAAATTGTGGACGAGGCTGAGAATGTATTGGAAACAGTGCAGATTTTGGCTCCGCCGGCTGGCAGCGATCTGATCGAACCGGACATGGTGGCAGGGCGTTGGCTGGAACCGGGCGATGATCGGGCTATTGCTCTGGCGGACACCATTTGGGATGATTTCCCTGATTTACAGCCGGGCGACACGATACTGATGAAAGTGCAGGACGGCCGTACCGAAGAATGGACAGTCGTGGGCATGTTCCGTTTTATCGGTATGTTGGGGGTAACTCTGGGGTATACCAATTACGAGACAATGGCCGACATTTTGAACCTGTCTGACGAATCTTTCTCCTACCGCCTGGTGGCCGATGCCCAAACGATGGAAGAGCAGCAAGCTCTGGGGAATGAACTGGATCAACTGCTGCGGGATCAGGGGTTTAAGGTAAGCGAGGTGGAAGCCGGCCTGGTGACGCGGGAGGAAAATTCCCAGGGGATGAATATCCTGGTGACGTTTTTGCTGATCATGGCCTTGTTGACGGCAATAGTGGGCAGCATTGGCCTGACAGGCACGATGGGGATGAACGTGCTGGAGCGCACCCGCGAAATTGGCGTCATGCGGGCAATTGGGGCGGTAGACCTGGAAATTATGAAGTCTGTCGTAGTGGAAGGCGTGATGATAGGTCTGATTAGCTGGGTATTTGCCGTGGTTCTTTCCTTTCCGATCAGTTATTTGCTGCTGAAGATTGTGGGCGAGGCGATGGTGAATGCGGCGCTGCCGGCGGCGTTTACCTGGGTGGGGGCGGCTATCTGGCTGGGTGTGGTATTGGTGCTTTCGGTAGTCGCCAGCCTGATGCCGGCGCAGAATGCCTCCCGGCTGACGATTCGGGAAGTGTTGGCGTATGAGTGAAGGGGCAGAGTGGCAAGGTGGTTTCTGCAAAACATTACCTGCAACTTTGCAACCTGCTATTTAGAATAGCGTTCCTGTTGACCGATGAAAATCAATGATTCCAGGTCTTCGCTGTCTTGGGGATTGTATTTGGCGACGACGGTGCGGGTCTTGTCGAGGGCTTCATCGTTTGCCCAGCCCAGCATGGTGGTTATATCACCCAAATCCCGCCCACGCGAGGCGTCCATTTTCATTAGAATGAGATAAGGCAGCGCCAAAACGGGGTAGCCGGCCGGATCATATTCCGGTTGGGCCAGCGCTTCTTCCAGCCAGGGTTGGTTGCCCAGCAAAAGGTCTATTTCCATCCCTTCCGGCGAGCGTAACAGGTAGCCGGGAATAGCCAGAGATTCTACAACTTCGTAACCCGCGGTCTGTAAACGGGCTAGGACGGCCGTTTCCTCCGCCGCCCGAACCAAAATATCCAAATCCTTTGTCATCCGTTCCGGCATATAGGCACGGGTCGCCACATCACCAGCAATAACCCAGTCAATGCCGGACAAAACCTCCCGTAAGTCAGGCCAATCTATCATAGCTGTTCTCCTGAGCATAAAGGTGTGGCTGCTGCCCGTGCCCGGTTGAACACGGCGTTTAGCTATTTCGATGAGCAGACGGCGGCGCTGGCGGGGCGTCAAATTTTCCCGGTTGGCAGTTGGTAAGAATTGTTGAGCGGACATAGCCATTGTATTATAGCATGGTTTTGTATGGCCCAACTGTTTTATCGCTTCACATTATCCACACAACTTCTTCAATCTATCTTTAGATGTGCCGGGTAGACTACGGCCGTGGTGGCAAACACTGCTGCTTTTAACCTACCGCATATCAAGGACAAGAGAGGAAGGTATGTTGCATAAAAAAAGTTTTTGGATAATCCTCATCATTTTACTCATCGCGGCCGGAGCCGGCGGTTATTACTATTACAACAACGTCTATCTCCCGGCTCAGGTGGAAGAAGAACCGGCCATCCAGACGGCGCGGGTGCGTACCGGCGATATAGTCGTTTCGGCCAGCGGCGCCGGGTCGGTGGTGCCGGCGGCGGAGATTGACCTCGGCTTTCGCAGCGGCGGCCTTTTGGCGGATGTGCTGGTGCGGGTGGGGGATGCGGTGCAGGCCGGCGACGTTTTGGCGGTGCTGGATGACACGGATGCGCGTAAAGTAGTGGCGTTGGCCGAATTGCAGGTAGCTCAGGCCGCGCTTCAGGCTGACCCTACGGCCGTAAACGGCACATTATCGGAATCCAACCTGGACGTATCCCAGGCAGAAATCAATCTACTCTCTGCCCAAGCCAAACTGGACGAACTGCTGAACTGGGAGCCGGACGAGGCAGCTATCGCCCTGGCGGAAGCCAATCTGGCGGCAGCGCAGGCCAATTATGACACGGCCGTTAACAAGGACGCAGCCGCCGGGAATAGCATTACGGCGGCGCGGGTGAATCTGGAACAGGCACAGGCCAATCTGACTGATGCCCAGGCTGCTTACAACGTAGCCTTTGATCCGGGGCGGGAGTGGGAGTTGAGCGATCCGCGGCGGGCGACGGCGCTGGAAAATGAGCGGGCGGCGGCTATCCGCAATCTGGAGAAGGCGCAGGGGGCGTTGGAGATTGCCCAGGCCAATTTGAATCTGGCGGCGGCCAATGTGAACAATGACAGCGCCATGAGCGCGGAGGCCCAGCTTGTCAATGCGGAACAGGCATTGCTCAAGGCGCAAACCGGCCCCACAGAAGTGGAAATCGAGGCGGCCCGGCTGCAAGTGCAGCAGGCGGAATTGAGTTTGGCCCAGGCTAAATTGTCGCTGACCCAAGCGCAAATCAACCTGGAAGCGGCGCAGGAAGCGCTGGCGCAAACGGTTCTCACGGCCCCGGTGGACGGGGTGGTGGTGGCGGTCAATGCCCAGCCGGGGGAGAGTGTGGGCACGGCCCCGTTTATCACCATCGCCGACCTGACGCAGCCCCTTTTGGAAGTGTATCTGGATGAGACAGACCTGGACAAAGTGGGGCTGGATTATGAGGTGGAGGTGGTCTTTGACGCCCTGCCGGATGAGACGTTTACCGGCCACGTGGCGCAGGTGGACCCGCGGTTGGCGGTGGTGGATGGGGTTACGGCCGTAAAAAGCCTGGTGCGCCTCGATGAAGCCTCCTTCGCCAAACCGCAAACGCTGCCGGTGGGCTTGAATGCGGCCGTGGAAGTGATTGGCGGCCGGACGGAAGGGGCGTTGCTCGTTCCTGTGGAAGCGCTGCGGGAACTGGCTCCCGGCCAATACGCCGTCTTTGTCATGGAAAATGACGAGCCGGTGCTGCGCGTGGTGGAAGTGGGATTGATGGATTACACCTACGCCGAGATTCTCAGCGGCCTGGAGAAGGGTGAGGTGGTCAGTACGGGCGTGGTGGCGACTGAGTAGTGTTCAGTAATCAGTAATCAGTGTTCAGTGTTCAGTGGACAATCCCACTGAATACTGAATAATGAAAACTGGACACTGAACACTGCACACTGAAAAAGGTGCGATATGAACGAGCAACCAATCATCCAAACAACGGATATTCGCAAAATATATGGCATGGGGGACATCGCCGTGGCGGCGCTGGATGGGGTGTCGGTGCGCATAGACCCCGGCGAGTTTGTCTCCATCATGGGGCCGTCCGGGTCGGGGAAGAGTACGCTGATGAACATTTTGGGCTGCCTGGACCGGCCAACCGAGGGCCGCTACATTTTGGCGGGGGAGGATGTCAGCGATTTGAATAAGAATGAGTTGGCGGCCATCCGTAACCGGCGGTTGGGTTTTATTTTCCAATCGTACAATTTGCTGGCCCGGACGACGGCGTTGAAGAACGTGATGCTGCCCCTGCTGTATGACCAGGATAACCACCGCTCGACAGCGGAGCGGGAGGAGATGGCTTTTGCGGCGTTAACGGCCGTCGGTCTGGCCGACCGGGCCGATCACCAACCGCACGAACTGTCCGGCGGGCAGAAACAGCGGGTGGCCATTGCCCGCGCTCTGATCAATGACCCGGTGTTGATTCTGGCGGACGAACCAACGGGCAATCTGGACACCAGATCGAGCTATGAAATTATGGAACTACTCCACGAACTACATGACCGGGGGCGCACAATTGTAATGGTGACGCATGAGCCGGACATTGCCGAACATACGGAGCGGGTGATTTGTGTACGGGACGGCCTGGTGGAATCGGACGGCCGTGACGGGACCAATCATTGCGCCCAACCGGTCTTGGCGGAGGCAGCGATATGAACCTGAAAGAGATTTTGCGCGTGGCCTGGGAAGGCATCACGGCCAATAAAGTGCGCTCGCTGCTGACGATGCTGGGCATTATTATCGGCGTGGCGGCGGTGATTATTATGATTGCCATCAGCGCGGGCACAGAGGCGACGATTGCCGAGCAGATTAACAGTCTGGGGGCTAATCTGATCATCATCACGCCCAAACGGGGCACGCCGGGTGCGTCCCGCACCCTGGTTTACGACGATATGGCGGCGATTGCTGAGGAAGTGCGGGGCATTACGGGCGTGACGGCGGAGCAGTCAACCACATCGCTGGTGGTGAAGGCGGGGAATAATTCGTTGGAACTATCGGCGACGGGCACGACGGCCGATTTCCCTGATGTGCGGGATGTGCCGGTGGGGGACGGCCGTTTCTTTAACGAGGCGGAACTGGATCGTAAGGCTAAAGTGGCCGTGCTGGGTTACGGTATTGCTCAAGACTTTTTTGGCGATGAAGCCCCCATCGGCCAGACGATTACCATTGGCACGACCAAATTTACGGTATTGGGGGTGATGGCGGAAAAGGGGGTAGTGGCGGACGTGGATTATGACGGCCGTATCTACATCCCGATTACTGTCGTCTTCCAGAAATTCCTGCCCTCACAGATGGCGGGGGATCGGGTGCGCACCATCTACACCCAGGCCGAGAGCCAGGAAACAATGGACAGTGCCATTTTACAGATTGAAAGTTTGCTGGCCCGCCGCCATGACGTGGAACTGGACAGCCCTGATTTTATTGTGCAGACCCAGCAGGACATCATTGATACGCAGGAAGCGACAACGGCCGCGTTCCGGGCTTTGCTGGCCTGGGTGGCCGGGGTGTCGCTGCTGGTCGGCGGGATTGGCATTATGAACATCATGCTGGTCAGCGTGACGGAGCGCACCCGCGAGATCGGCATCCGCCAGTCGGTGGGAGCCACGCCGAATGATATTCGCTGGCAGTTTTTGACGGAGGCGCTGATGCTCAGTCTGGTCGGCGGCTTGATTGGCGTAGTGGTCGGTGTCGGCGGTTCCTGGATTTTTGGGCAGACGGGGGAGATGCGCACGGTGGTTGTGCCTGCTTCGATTTTATTGGCTTTCGGGTCGGCAGCGATTGTGGGGGTGTTTTTTGGCTATTTTCCGGCCAACAAAGCGGCCCAGTTGGATCCGATTGAAGCGTTAAGACATGAATAAAGAAGAACCACAGATTACGCCGATTTCGCAGATTTATTTGTTTGTGATAATGGACGATTTGTGAGACCTGACGTGATAGGAGATTTTATTATGAAGAAAATGATTGTTTTGATATTGGGACTGAGTTTGATGGTGGCGTTGGTTGCTTGTGGCGGTTCGTCTGCGGAGGCGGATGCGGCGGTGCAGCCGGTGGTGGAGAATGCGGCTGTTCCGGTTGATACGGATACGGCGGCCGTGGTTGAGGAAGCGGTGGTAGAGGATGTGGTGGCGGCTACGGCCGTTCCCGTGAAATCATCTGAGGCAACGGCCGTAGCAGAAACAACCGATGTGGTTTTGGCAGAAGATTATGCCGAAGACGCTTTGCCCATTCGTACCCAACTGATTCTGGGTACGATGAAGCTGGAAGATACCGACCTGGCGGTAACGTCGGAACAGGCGGCGTAACTACTGATTTTGTGGCAGGCGTCGGCGGCTTTGTCCCGCAGCGGGACGGGGGCGGCGGAAGAGGTGACGGCCGTGATCAACCAAATCCAGGACACCATGACGCCGGCTCAAATCAGCGCCATCGCTGCCATGCAGTTGACGCGGGGCGACATCCAGTCGTTGGCGCAGGAGTTGGGCATTTCTTCCGGTGGGGATGGCACGGGCCAGGGTGGTGGCGGTCAGGGGCAAAACCTGACGGAAGCGGAACGGGCTACGCGCCAGGCGGAACGGGCGGAAAGCTCGTCCAAAGGGGTGAGTAGTGTCCTGCTGGATAGGCTGATTGAGATGTTGGTGAGCAGAAGTGAGGCAGGATGATGAAGATGATAGTGAAGTTATCAGGGTTACTTATTTTGGGGCTGCTGTTGGTGGCTTGTGGCGGGGCGGATGCGGCAGATGAGAGCAGTGGTGGGGGAGATACGGCCGTACTCACCCTCAATGAAGATTACGATGATGCCCTGCCCCTGAAAAACCAACTTCTGTTGGGCATCATCCGCCTGGAAGAGACACCGCAGGCCATTACTGCCGGGCAGGCGGCGGAACTGCTGCCCCTGTGGCAGGCATTTGCCGCCCTGACGGCCAGCGGCACGGCCGCGCCGGAAGAAACAGAAGCGGTGCAGAACCAGATCATCGCTGCGCTGACGCCGGAGCAGGTGGCGGCCATTGCCCGGATGCAGTTGACGAACAGTATGCTGCAAACGTTTTACGGGGAAACAGGCATCAGTGAAGTGCAGACGCCGGAACCGGGGGTAACGCCGCAAAGCATGAAGATGAGCGATCTGCCCCAGGAAGCCAGGGAAGCGACCCGTGAAGCCAGCGGTATGGAGCCGGGTGGCGGCGGTTCCGGCAAGAGCGACGCTTTGCTGGAGATGACGCTGGAGTTGTTGGCGGGTAAACAATGATTTGAGACGTGATGGCGTGATGCGTGATCGCTCTTGATCACGCATCACGCTTTTGTGCATTTAGGCGACTGTCCTGGCGTTGGATGCGTGGTATAATTTGCCTGATGAAGGTAAAAGTGAAATTGATTGCCACGTATCGAGACCTTTTGCCGCCGGAGCGCCGGGGGAAGATGGAGATGGAGGTGGCGGAGGGGACGACGGCCGTAGACCTCCTGATCAGTTTAGGCGTCCCCATTGAAGAGAGTGTGGTGCTGGTAGACGGCCGTACTCCCGATCCCAACCAGCCCCTCCAGGAAGGCGATTCTGTTTGCGCTTTCTCGGCTACGGCCGGCGGTTGATTTCAGGAGGAAATAAAGTGCCCCAAAAATTCAAAATCAGCAAGGATGAAGCCATTGCACAGGTGGCCGCCCAGCTAGACGGGCCAATCACTTTGGCTGAATTTGTCCGGCGTGTTCTGGTAATCTGGCCGTCCCAGGCGAAGAAACCGGAAACGGCCGTGCGCCAAACTATCCGCGATTATCATGCGGGCAAAACAATCATCTTTTTGGACGATGAGACACTGTTGCCTACTTCCTTAGCTCTGGCCGGCGTTATTTTGCGTGTTCCCTTGGCCCGCTCTGAAATCAAAAATGGTCTTTTCCACATTTATCCGGCTTTGGAATTTTTCCTTCCGCACGACTTTCCCCCGAACGAAGTGCAATTAGTAGACGAAAACGATCAGACCATACCGGTGGAACTGATTACGCGCCAGAAAAAAGCAAGATCGTTATTTGGCGAGTATGAACAGGAAATCTATTCCTGGAAACTAGGGTGGTGGTACCGAAAACGCAAAGTCAAGAAACACCACAATATATTGGTGACAGTGCTGGATTGGACAGCCGGGAAATTTCGTTTACAGCCTGAATCGCAAAAAGAATACCGGTTGATTCGGGATGAAGTTGCTCAAAGCAACCAGCAGTTGGCCGATATTATATTTGATCTGCTGGAAAATTCTCGTGACGAAATGATTTATTCCGACATTGCCGTTCCGACTGCTTATGCACGTTTGCAAGGGAATGTGACCTGCCCGCCTGATCATTGGCGGGACGTTATTGAGAATGATCCGCGGCTGCGTTACAGTGGTTTTGGGGACATCCGGTATGCGGATTCGTTTACCATGATGGACAGGCTTATGTTGGGAGAGTGGGGGGAACGGCCGTTACCCCCACCCAAAAAGCTGTCTGCTACAGAAAAACAACAGGTCTACACCTTCAAGGCTGCCTTCAAACATCGCAAAGGGTTATGGCGGCGTATTGAAATACAAGGCGGCCAAACATTGTATGATTTTGACCGGATTTTACGTGGCGCTTTCAAACACGATACGTTTGATCACATGAGCGGCTTTTGGCAGTTAATCAAGCGCGGCAACTCCCGGCGCTTCCGGGAAGTAGACCTCGGCAGCATCAATCCCCTCGGTGAAGGAGACGCCGCCGGTAAGAAAATAGCCACCCTCGATTTGCAGCCGGGCGACAAACTCAAGTATGTTTACGATTTTGGCGACTGGTATGAATATATCATCGAACTGGAAAAAATTAACGAGCCGGAAGACGGGGCCAAGTATCCCCGCATCATTGCGCAAAACCGGCCTCGTTACCGTTATTGCCAAAGCTGCGCTGAACAGGGGCGCAAAACGAGAGCTGTTTATTATTGCAACAGTTGTTCTGATTGGGAAGCGCCGGTTTGGATATGTGAAGATTGCATTTACCCGGATCACGAAGATCATTATTTGCAGGAAATTGTATATTGAATTGTAGGGCGATTTTGTAAATCGCTCATAAACCCCACAAATTAAGGAGATTTTCCCCATGGACGGATGGTACGGCAAAATTTTGCGCGTTAATTTAACAGACGGCACAACCACAGTAGAAACAGTAGACCCCCAATTCGCCAAAGATTACATCGGCGGCCGGGGTTGGGCCATCAAATATCTGATGGACGGCATGAACCCCAAGGCAGACGCCCTCTCGCCGGAGAATCTGCTCATCTTCGCCACCGGCCCCCTCACCGGCAGCCCGGCACCTACCGGCAACCGCTATATGGTTGTCACCAAATCCCCCCTGACCGGCGTCCTGACCAACTCCAACTCCGGCGGCGACTTTCCCACCTGGATGAAGCGCACTGGTTTCGATATGTTCATCTTTGAAGGGCGGGCGGAAAAGCCGGTTTACTTGTGGATTAACGACGATCAGGTAGAGATACGTTCGGCCGAACACGTTTGGGGCAAGCAAGTGCCGGAAACCACCGATACCCTGCTGGCGGAAACAGACCGCAAAGCCAAAGTGGCCTGCATCGGCCCGGCGGGGGAGCGGCTGGTGAAAGCGGCGGCCATTATGAACGACAAGGATCGGGCTGCGGCCCGTTCCGGCGTGGGCGCGGTGATGGGCAGCAAAAACCTCAAAGCTGTCGTCTTCCAGGGCACGCATCAAATCGGCATGGCTGACCGGCCCGGCATGAAAAAGTTAAGTATGTCTATGAACCAGGAAGTGGGGCACGATTCCAAAACGTCCGTCCTGCGCATCTACGGCACGCCCTATGTGCCGGACGTGACCAACGAATTGGGTATTCTGCCCACGCGAAACTTCCAGACCGGCCGTTTTGAGGGGGTGGAAAATATCAATGGCCCGGCGCTGAACGAGAGCTTTCTCATCCGCCCCGGTGCCTGTTTCCGCTGCCCCATCGTTTGCAACCGCATCACCAAAGTAGACGTGCCCGGCTACGAGGGAGAAGGGGAAGGGCCGGAGTACGAATCCATCGGGGCGCTGGGCAGCGCGTGTGGGGTGGATAATCTGGCGGCCATCACCAAAGCCAACTACCTGTGCAACGAGTACGGCATGGATACCATCACCGTGGGTATGACTATTGCCTGCGCCATGGAAATGTGTGAAGCGGGCATCATCTCCGAAGAGGAGATTGGCTACCCGCTCAAATTTGGCGATGCGGACGGCATGATTGAATTTGTGAAGAAGATGGCCTTGCGTGAAGGGTTTGGCGACAAGCTGGCGGAGGGCAGTTACGCGCTGGCCGAGAGCTACGGGCATCCCGAATACTCCATCACCGCCAAAAAGCTGGAGTTCCCCGGCTACGACCCGCGCGGGGCGAAGGGGATGGGGCTGCTGTACGCCACGTCCAACATTGGCGCGTCCCACATGTCCGGCGACCTGGCGTATGCCGAGGTGTTTGGCACACCGGAGAAGATTGATCCGCTGACGATTGAGAACAAGCCGGAGCTAATCAAACGGTTTGAAGACGCTTTTACGTTGATTGACGCTTCCGGGCTGTGCGTTTTTCTGGCGGTGCGTTACGTGTTTGACAAGGACGTGAATTTGTGGCCGACGCGCCTGACGGAGTTGATGAACCTGACGACGGGGGCGGATTACACGCCGGCGACGCTGCTGCAGGCGGCCGAGCGGGTTTTTAACCTGGAGCGTCTTTTCCTGCTGGAAGCGGGGGTGACGAAGGCGGACGATACGCTGCCCAAGCGGATGTTGGAAGAGCCGCTGACGGAAGGCCCGGCCGCCGGTCAGGTGGTGGAACTGGACGAAATGCTGCCCCGCTTTTATGAGGTGCGCGGTTGGGATGAGGAGGGCGTGCCTACGCCGGAGAAGTTGGCGGAGTTGGGGCTGGAATAGATGAAGATGGTTTAGAGAGGGTTACGGCCGTATCATCCTAAAACGGGTGCACCATTGGTGACCGGGACGCCATTACCGGCTGGGTATTCAGCCGGAGCCTCGCCGACCGACCGTCTTGCCCCGAATGCGGCCGCATACAGGGTGAGACGGGCGGGAGATACGTTTATTTTGCTTGGCAGCGACGTTTTCCCGCCCGTCCCACCCCTACGCC
Source organism: Chloroflexota bacterium (assembly GCA_024278255.1). Classification (GTDB taxonomy): domain Bacteria; phylum Chloroflexota; class Anaerolineae; order Promineifilales; family Promineifilaceae; genus JAJRTP01. The sequence continues at coordinate 19,771 of JAJRTP010000271.1, forward strand.
GCCTGACTTTGGAATCGCCCTGTTCTGGCTGCGGGGTGTGCGGATATTTTTGACAGCAAGTTGCTACCATCAATCGCCTGGGGTTGCAAACCCCAGACTGCGGCTGCACTTGCTACCCGGCTGGGTTCATGCTATGCTTTTCTTATTCCAGTAGAATCTATCCAGCAAGGATTATTATATGGACAAACCCCTGGCTAATTACGATAAAGAACAGGAGCTGTTTCAACAACTGCTGTCCCAGCAGAGCCGCAGCCATATCCTGATGTTTTATGGCGAAAGCGGCAGTGGTAAATCTCACCTGCTGCGCCACTGTCTGGCCCAGGCACCGCCCCACGTGGGATATCTTTCGGTGCAGCTTCGGGGCAGCGATACCAATACCGGCCATATTTTCACCCGGCTGGGGCGGCGTATTGGTTGGGACAGGTTGCCTGGTTTTACCCAGGAGGTCGCCCGTCTGGCCGGGTCGCCGCAAAGCCATACCGATCTGGCCTGGCGGAACCAAATAGACAGGCATTTGCAAACGCTGCTGCAAACGGAAGATGTGGCGGAGCGAAAGCAGCGGCGGCAGAGCCTGACTAATGCCTGGTTTGCCGATGCAGGTGTCTTCCGCACACCTTTTTTGCTGGCCCTGGATACGTATGAACAGGCCACGACGGAACTGGAAGAATGGTTTACCGGCCAGTTTTTGCCCTGGGTAGCGGATGTGGACAGCCTGCGGGTGATGGTAGCCGGGCAAAAGGTGCCGCCGGAGAGCGCTGATTGGGAATATTGTTGTGTGCGGCATGAACTGCGCGGGGTAGCGGATGCGGAAGCGTGGCTGCCGGTGGCGGAAGAGATGGGTTACCAGGTACCATCTAAGGATTATCTGGCCGGGGCCTGCTTTGCTGTTGATGGAAATCCCAGCAAAATCTGGGAATTAATTCAATCGCTGCCTAAAACTACCCGACCTAGTCGAACGCAAAAGAGAATTTTGATTGACCGATCAATATTACGTCGTAATCTGGCAGATTATTTTGACAATGCCGATCTTCATGATATTTGTTTTGATTTGAAACTGGATTATCAAAAGGTGATGCCCAGTGGCAAAACCCACCGGGAGCATATTATTGCTTTGATTGAATATATTGAGAGGCGCGGCCGTTACCCGGAACTGGCAGCGTTGTGCCAGGAGATGCGCCCCAACCTGGACTGGTAGAGTGCCACCGGAAGAAACCGGGTTTTTGCCAAAAACCTGGTTTGTGTGTGACCATTTATGAGCGAAGATATTTTTGATAAATTAGAAGCGGCGGGCAGTGAGGCGGAGCGGGATTGGCTGCTGCTGGAGATGGTGCTGCAAACGCTGGAACCGGCGGTGCAGGCGGCCGTGTGGGCGGCAGCCGTGCCCCATTGGTTTGACGCGCCGTATTTGGCGGCTCTGGTGGAGGAAACCGCTGTAGACCCGGCGGTTTTTGCGGCGCTGACGGAACTCAGCTTTGTGGAGTTGTTTCCCGGACGGGGGTATAACGTGCATGAACGCACCCGGGCACTGCTGCTGGACAAGTTGTGGCGGGATGACCGCAGCCAGTACCGGGAATTGAGCCGCCGGGCAGCGACCTACTGCACCGGGCAAGACCAGGCAGAGACTGCCTGGCGGGTGGAGACCATTTACCATCGTTTGTTGGCGGGTGACCCGGACGCACCAGATGAATTTTCCGGGCAGGGGATTGATTGGTATAACGCCTTTGCCTATGACAAAGTGGAAACGCTCATCAATCCGGTGTTGACGGCCGTGCAGAACGGCCGTCTCTCCGGAGATATTGCTGCTTGGGCTTATTATTGGCAAGGTAGTTTAGATATAATTTACAGCCGCAATCATGAAGCCAAAACTCATTTAGAGCGAGCTTTATCTTATCATGTAGAAGATCAAGCTGTGCAGGCGAATTGCATCCAGGCGTTGGGGGACGTGCATGTGATGCTGGCTGAGTACGAGGCGGCGCGGGGGCGGTATGAAGCAGCGCTGCCGATCTACGAGGGGATCGGGGACCGGCTGGGGCAGGCGAATACAATTTTAAATCTTGGTTATGTGCATCGTAATCTGGAAGAATATGATCAAGCCAGGGAAAAATTTGAGCTTGCCCGAAAGCTTTATCATTCTTTTGGCGGTTTGCTGGGGGAAGCGAATGTTCTTTTGGCGCTGGGCGATCTGGATCGATTTGAAACCCGGTGGGGCGATGCTAAAGAAAAATACACCCAAACCTTAACTTACTATCAACGAACGGGGATGGTATTTAATATTGCACTGGCTTACCAGAGATTAGGCCATGCTGAAAAAGGGGCTGGTAACATGAAAGCCGCCCAGCAGTATTATGAGCAAGCGCTTGATTTGTTCACCCAAATCGGCTCCCCAACTGCCCAGAGCGTCCAAACAGACCTGGATAATTTGCTGTAGCCGCGGTATCCCTACCGCGTATGCACCGGCGCGGTAGGGATACCGCGGCTACAATTTTGGGCGAACACGCGGGTTTGCCCCTGCAGGGAAGATGGTTTAGGGGCGGACATCCCGGCCCACTGCCTGGGCGACGGCTTTCATATCTTTAACCAGTTGGGCAAAACGTTCCGGCTTGAGGGATTGACGGCCGTCTGACATGGCTTTCTCCGGTTCGGGATGAACTTCCAAAATAACCCCGTCCGCGCCGGCGGCCACGCTGGCCTTTGTTACGCTCTCCACATATTCCCACTTGC
>JAJRTP010000272.1 GCA_024278255.1 Chloroflexota bacterium
AAATCGCGCGGGTAGCCGTGCCCGTCCAACCCAACAGCCAAAAAACCAGCCAGAACCCAATCACAGCCATTTGCAGCCAATGCTTGTGGCTGGGAATACGCACAATCACCCGATCCCCCAACTCTTCAACTGTATACCGGCTTTGCGATAAATTAACGATGGACATGATAACCTCCGGGACAAACACAAGACCACGATGCAGCCGTGGGAAAACGGCCGTATCGCCCAAAACAACACAACAATGCCAGTCAGGAAAGTGCTGACCGGCAGCTTCTATTTAGTTCGAGAAATATTTTGCTGGATGGCGCCAATGCACCTACGTTGGGGTTTTAGGTTTCATCGTGCCAACCTCCACCGGGACGTGCCCTTTTCCACTACCACCAGCATTGCCCCTGAACACCGGTGTTACGGCCGTTAAGCCGTTACTTATTATGAGCCATTCCTTCCGGCCAAAAAATTATTAATCAACCAGAAGATATGGATATATTACCCGTATTTTGCTATTTTGTCAATATATGGGGGTATAATTGCTGCGGCCGTAAAACTTGATGCAGGCAATATCTTGACTTTGCCCCTTGTTCTTGGTAATTGTTTGAACACGGCAAGACACATCCAAAACATAATTTTGCCCGTATATGTGTATAGACCCGGCATTTTCTGCAACCGCTCACATCTGCAAACTGCATCAAAAGCGGATGTCCAATTATATTATGGCTTCTGTTCCCCAAACCAGATCGCAAATTAATTCTCCCTCTACGGCCGTGCGCCCGGCCTGGGCGTTGGTTCTATTGGCGATCCTGGCGTTTACTCTCCCTTTTGAGTTAGACGCCCCCTTGTTTCATCTGGGACCGGTTGTTGTGACCAATGTGGAAGTAATGTTGGGTTTGGTGCTGCTTACGGCCGTATGGTTCCGGCTGCGTTCATCGGCCGGTTACTGTTCACCGATTACCGGCCGTTTCTGGCTGTGGGCCGCAGCCTTTAGCGGCATTCTTCTTCTGGCCGCCTTCCTGGCCCCGGCCAACCAAAGCAATGCCCTTAAAGCCAGCTTACGCCTGACCAGCGGTTTGGCGCTGGCCTTGTTTGCCATTCCTGTTCTAATACGTACCTGGGTCGATGTGCGGCGGATTGCCTGGGTCATATTAACCGGCGGCCTTGTCGCCGCAGCCATCGGCCTGGTTGAATACCTGCAAAATCGTGAATTACTCTGGTTAACTCCCCTGCGCCAGCAGCTAACTATTGCTGGTGTCTTTATTAGATTAACAGGTCCTTATGACTACGCGAATCAGGCAGCTATGTTTATCGAAGCTACCTTGCCGATTTTGCTGATGACAATCTGGTTTGTATGGCATAAACAAGGGTCACGGCGCGGCAGAACGGCCGTACTTGTCCTCTTGATTCTTTTGGCGCTGTTCTACTTACAAGCCAGCTTCCTCACCGCCAGCCGCGCCAGCATCGTCACCATCGCTCTTGTCAGCCTGCTCATGGCCGGTCTGTTGTGGCCCAAGTCAGCCGGCGCGAATAAACAGATGCGTATGATGTGGCTAGGGGTGGCAACGGCCGTCGTCATTCTAACCCTCCTGAACACCCAATTCAACAGCCTGTTCCGCCTGCGCCTGCAAACCGAAGGCGACAACGAATGGTACCGCGCCGCCCTTATCGTTCCCCAAAGCTGGCAAATGGCCGCCAACGAACAGCGCACCATTCCCATCACCCTGACCAACAATGGCGCCTTAACCTGGCGTAGTTCCGGCAGCCAGCCCATCAACCTGGGCGCCCGCTGGCTGGATTCCGCCCAAAACATGAGCTACGGTGAACCGCGCTGGCCCTTTGCCAATCCGGTGCCGCCGGGCCAAACCGTAGAAATGAATGTGACCCTGCAAGCGCCCGCCCAACCGGGTAACTACGAACTAATCTGGGATGTGGTACAAGAACAAGTCACCTGGTTCGGCGCAAAAAACAACAGCTTTGCCGTCAGCCAGGTTACCGTCATTCCCGGCGCTCAACCTGAACCCAGCGTCGCCGTTACGCCCACGGCCGCCTGGGATTACTCTTTACCCATCCCCAACCGGCGCACTCTGTGGGCAACTGCGCTGACACTTTTACAGGAACGGCCGTACCTGGGCATCGGTCCCGACAACTTCCGCCTGACGTATGGCCGGGTATTGGGCGCAACGAGTTGGAATGAGACTATCCACAGCAACAATTGGTACGTGGAAACGGCCGTATCCCTGGGCATCATCGGTAGTCTGGTTGTCTTCAGCGGTATGGCCTGGCTCGGCGTTGACATCAGCCGCACCCTGCGCCAAAAAACCGTCTCCATATGGCAAATCGCTGTAGCCGCCGGCCTTCTTGCCTTTTTCATTCACGGACTGCTCGACTTTTTTCTGCTTTTCAACGCTACCGGCCTGCTCTTCTGGCTGCTGCTCGGCCTCTGGCTGGCAACACGAAATTTGAACCGCAGAGATGCGGAGAGCGCAGAGTTTTCTCTTACTAAAAATCCCTCTGCGTCCTTGTATATTGAAAGAGTACATTAACAACAACGAATAGCGAAAAATACCAACTTGTGGCAAGCTATCTTCTGGAGGTCCGGAGCGGCGACTGAATGCGAGTGAGGCGCATAGCGGCCTCGGCGCGGAGATTGTCGTTCGG
>JAJRTP010000273.1 GCA_024278255.1 Chloroflexota bacterium
CCGCGTTGCAGGCGGCATTGAACGAAGTACGGGAACTGCTGGAAGTGACCTATCCCCTGGGTAACGAAGTGTACCGGGATGAAAACGGCAGCGCCTTTGTGATGCCGGCGCTGGATGGGGATGATGCGCAGGGCAACCGGCTGCGCGGCCTGATTGAAAACCACATCCTGGATGTGCTGCGGCAAAGCGAGTTGGGTGGGGAGTTACGGCCGCGCATCCACATCACGGAAGCCCACAAGCAGGCGGCCGTTTTGCACAAGGCTCTGGAAATGCCCCCGTCGCCTGTTGCACCTTTCCAGGAGAGTTTGGCTTGCTGGTGGCAGGGGGAGGCAGCCGATGTCTGCACCGCATGCGGTGTGCGTCCGCAGGGTTGGGGTGCGCCCACAGCCTGGTATAGGAAAAAAGCCCAAGAACGCAACGTTTGCTACGTCTGCCTGGAACGGCGAGGGAAACGGGCGCAACTGTGGGCGCAGGCGCGGCATAAAACGGGCGACGCGCGTAAACCCTGGGAGCGCACCATCTGGCTGGACGAGGCGGCGGATCAAAACGGCCGTTTGGCCCTCATCGTCGGTAAGTTCGATCTGACTCACTGGCTCAACGGCGATATGATCCAGACGCTGCTGGTGGTTTGCGACCCGGCCAACAACAACTATGAACCGAAAAATCCTTCGTTTGCCCGCATCCAGCGGGTCTGGCGCACAACGCAGCAATTCTGGCAAAACGTTCAAGATAGTGACATTCCGTCTGTGGCTCGGTTGGAACAGCAGCGACTGTCCATCACCGTCACTAATGCCAATGAGTTGCAGCGAGAATTAGGCGATTATCACGCTTATGAGGCCGAGGTAAACGGCCGTCGCCTTTCCGTGATTTGGGATAGCCGGGACAAATGTTTTTTAACGGCCGACAATCTGCTGGCCTGGACAAAAGATGGCGCGGAGACCCTACTTAGCCAACTGCCGGACGAATTGCCCCTGTTTGAACCCGGCGGCTACGGGCAACGGCGGGCTGAACTTACCCCGGCAAAAGTGGACAGGGGCAGGTCGGAAGTGATTCCGGTGGCTTATGCACCGGTCATCACCCTTCTGGCCGAGCCAGCCGCCTTCATAGCCCTGGCGCCGGCAACGGCCGCTCTGGACATAGCCGCCAAAATCAGCCAGCGCTATGAACGGGAGATGAGCAAAGTCCGCAACCGGCTGCCGCTGTTCCTGGGGCTGGTCTTCTTCGACCGCCGCCAGCCGCTTTTCAGCGCCCTGGATGCCGGCAGGCGTTTGCTCAAGACCCCCTTTTCCCAGGTCGAATGCACTGTTGCGCCCTGTCGTCCCCATAACCGCCAGAATGGGGATGCGTTGCCGTCCCATCTCGACCACCCTCACTTCAACAAGTGGTGTGAACTGGAACTGATCTCGCCCGACGGTGAGAAACTACGCTGGCGCGTCAGTACGGTGATGGGCGACGGCAACACACCCGATGACTGGTATCCCTATGTGCATGTGATACGAGATCAAGCGGGCAATACCCCAAGCAACCGCGGGAAAATGTTTGAACATCCAGAGCATCCTGGGCAATGTTGGGTTCATGTCGAGGATGTTCAGGAAGAGGATACCATTTGTTTTACCCCATCCCTTTTCACCTGGCTTCATCTGGACACTTCGGCCCGCCGCTTTGAGGCCGGTCAGGAAACCCAACCCCTGGAAGAACTGGGCCGCATCACCACCGTGTGGACGAAACTAAAAGACCTGGCCGCGGCCAACAAGTTGAGCGAGAGCCAGTTACAGGCCATCGTTGCCCTGTTGGTTACAAAAGGGAAAAGTTGGGGGCAAGACTCGGACGAATTTCAGCAGTTGGCCGGAACGATCTTGCACAAAGATGGGTTGGACACATTGACGGTAGAAGACCTGACATCTGGCCGCTTACAGGCCGCATTTGAACTGTATCATCGCATTCTCAAGCAAAAGTTATCATAAGGAGGCAGCCGCATGACACAACCGGCGCAAACAAAAACGTATTACGCGATGGCCCTCGACCCGATTCACGTGGGCACGGGCGGCTACCGATTAGGGCGCGTGGACAACAGCATCGCGCGTGAACCGGGAACCAACCTGCCCAAATTACCCGGTACCGGTCTGAGCGGAGCCTGTCGCGCTTACTCGGCGATGGTCACTGACCGGTATAACTGGCAGGAAAATGGGAAAATTTACTCCTGTGCCGGCCAGGGGCAGGAAGATGCGCAGCGAAACAAAGCCGGGCATTGCGGTCGTCACACCTGTCCAGTCTGCGTTGCCTTTGGCTTTGCCCGCGACCGGAGCGGTTTTCAGGGATTGGCCCAATTCGCCGATGTGCGCCTTCTCTTCTTCCCCGTCCATTCGCTGGCCGGCCCGGTGTGGGTGACATGTCCGGCCGTATTGCAAGATGCCGGTTTGACGGTGAACAGCGAGCCGGCCGGAAACCAGATCAGGCTGGGAACCGGGCTTGCCGCCGCTAACAATCGCCTCAACCTGGGCTGGCTTATGCTGCAAGCAGAGGAAACCTCGTTCCAAATCCAAAGCGCCAATTTGCCTGTTCCCGACGAGATTCTCCAACGCAGCGTTTTGGTTCCCAACAAACTGTTCGCCCAAATCGTGAACGACAACCTGGAAGTACGCACCTCGGTCAGCATTAACCCGGAAACGGGCGCAGCCGAGGACGGAGCTTTGTTTACCTACGAAGCCATTCCCCGCAGTACTGTTTTCTGGTTTCCCATCACCTATCTTGCTCCACAGTTTTTTACCATCAATGGGCAAACGCCGTCGCCGCAGGAGAACGGCCAGCCAACAACGGTGCAGACTGTGGTCGAAAAAGGGCTAACGCAATTTGAACACCTGGGCATTGGCGGCATGAACACGCGGGGGATGGGGCGATTGAAAATCTTTTTGCCAGAACAGGGAGGGTAAGCTATGAGCGAGAATATCGCCAACCTGGATAGCCTGTGCGCCCAATATGGCTATGAAATCGTTCACACGGCGGCTCCCAACGGCAGCCTATCCAAAGGTGACCGGGCTAAACTGGAAAACACCATCACCAAGAGCCTGGGCGTGCTACAAGAGAACGGGGTCTATGCCTTCTTTCTGTACCTGGATTACCGGAGAGGCGAGAAGGGAGCGCCGGAAACCAAAAAACAGGCATTAAGCCTGCTGCGTCATGCAGAGGTGGGCCTGTTGCCGTCAGGCAATAATCATTTCCAAGACGTGCAGCAATTGACCGATGACCTGGACAATCTCTTATTGGCCCGGCAGTTGTTGGAACAAGCACTCACTTATGCCCGTTATCATGCCAAAGCATTGAGGGAGACGAGATGAACTGGCAAGCCTATCGCCTGGTGTTCCGGCTGGAAAGCCCCCTGCACATCGGCTGGCGCAAGATCGGCAACCTCATGCAGACGCGCTACTACGTCCCCGGCCGAGCCTTCTGGGGCGCAGTTACGGCTAATCTGACACGCTGGCTAGGTGGAACAGACTACCGCCAGGTTGGTGACTGGGTGCGAAGCAACCTGCGTTTCGGTTACTTTTTCCCGGCCAATGACCCGAATAATCCGCTCTACCCTACCTATAGTCAGGGTAACATCACTTACGGCCGTGACAGAAGCTTAACCGAAGCGGCGTTTGAGCATTGCTTTCTCAGTTCGTTAGCTTCCACAGCAATTGCCGCTGAAGTTTTTGCCAGCCGGGAAGGCTCTCTGCATGAAGTTGAGTTTATCATACCCACCCTTGATACCGGCAAACCCGTGTACCTGGTTGGGCACTTATTTGTACGAATGCAAACTGACAATGGAGCCTCTACGACAAGTGATGAGATAGTGGCGACCACTGAGAATGACGATATTAAGATACAGGGTCATTCCCTTTGTCAGGAAATCCTCGCCTCACTGCGAATTGGCGGTGAGCGCCGCTATGGTTTTGGACGACTTACACTCTGCCAACCTGGGTGTCAACCGGTAGATGACCTTTTTGAGTACGATCTAAACCCGGAAAATCTTTACGTGACTATTCCTGCACAAAAGCCATTACTGGCTCATGCCGTTGTGAACAGTATGAACGTTGAAGGTTCTATCGAACCATTGGTCAGCCGGGAGTGGGCGCGGGAGCAAGGGCCAGGCCGCCGGGTGACACTGCTCGGTTTATGTTACACACCTGGCTCAGTAGTTATCAACGATACAACTTTCGCAATCGGCCGTTATGGAATTTGGGAGCAAGGATAGTAACCGGCCGTATTATGCGCGAAACAAGGTGGTAAGTTCAAGCCTTCCCCTGGCAAATCATCGCATGGACAGAGGTGGAATAAAAGTGCTTGGCGGTGGCTCTGTTTTGTGTCGTAGAGTATTCGAGGGTAGGCATACGCCCAACAAATCGTTGCACTTGACGCCTAATCGTGGCTCTTTATCAACCTCGATTGGGCAGCGAAGGTGTCTTTGATTGAGGCATCCCTCGCTAGCCCGGCGCAAGTGAACTCAGCCGTTAGCGCGCTCTTTTGGGGCAGATTACCTACTCGCGAACAGGAAATTCTGTGATAGAATATGTGAAGAGACAAGCAGGGGGGATGGTGTTAAGTGGACCTTGAAGACATCATTGA
>JAJRTP010000274.1 GCA_024278255.1 Chloroflexota bacterium
AGATGCGTGAACAGTCAGAGCTAACCGACTCTGAATGGGAAGACATTTTATCGTTTGCAATATGATTTTTTAGTTTTCCGGAGTTTTCAGTTCATATACAATCCCGGCTAAGACGATTACTGATGTTGCCTTGGGTGATCTGGATGGTGACAATGATTTAGACGCTTTTGTGACCCATTATTTGAATGACCCCAACAAAATCTACCTTAACGATGGTAAAGGGGGTTTTTTAGTTAACGATCTTGAACTAGGTAGATTCAACAGCATAGATGCAGCACTCGCTGATCTGGACAATGATGGGGACCTCGATTTGCTGGAAACCAATTCTAATATAGGCGTCGTGGTTCGGTGGAATCTTGGAGAACTGAGCTTTCGAGATCAGATAATATGGGGACGGCAAAAAGACAAAATTTTTATTGATGTCGCCGATATGAATGGGGATGGTCAGCACGATATCCTTGTAACAAGTTATGACAATAAACTCAGCTCAACCCTAACGCTTTTGCTCAATGAGGGTGAGGGGAATTTCAGACCTGTTACCATTGCACAAGACCTTCCCGCACAACCAAAAATCAGTAGACTGAAAGATATGGATAAAGATGGGGATATGGACATCATTTTTGAACTAGAGAATGGGGAAAAACAGTGGTATGTCAACAATTTCCAAGGGGGGGCCTCGCAAATAGACAATAGGCCCGGTCTACTCGTTGGTATGCCACCCCTGCAGGATAACCCCACCTGTCCCGTGATTCCGATTCCATACCAAGTCAATGATCCTGAAAATACACCCACCTATATTCGGGTTGAATATTCTTATAGTGGCGGGGGGCAGTGGTTTGCGGCAGAAGTACTTAGCGATACAGCAAAGCTGCGCTACAAAGTTATTTGCAAAAATCTGGATCTTGAAGTCAGGAAAGATATCTTTTTGTGGGACACATTTGCCAGTGGTTTTTATGGTCAAAGCAATAATGTTGTTTTGCGTTTCACAGCCCAATCGCAACCAATACAGGCTGAAATAATGCATACGGTCCAATACACGAATCAGGTGGCCGGCCCTTACCAAACAGCACCCAGTGTGGCTGTAAGCCCGGTTTTTCGTGTTCGCGGCGCCCAAATCCAGGTTTTTACCGAAACGCTTGACAGCCCAGCCTCTGGCGCCGCGGTCTACCTGCTGCGGGAAGGTAATCAAACCGCCCAGCTTATGGGTAACCCGATCGCCAACCGCCCTCTTACTACCGACGAACAAGGCTATCTTAACGGCCGTGGCTCCCTCATATTTGGTGACAAATTACTCGCCATGCTGCCCGTCTCCCAAACCTACCGTATTCCGCCCCAGCTTGTTTTTGATGGCAGCGGCTCCGCCGAAGTAAAATTCTCCTCTGCACCCGTCAACAAAGACCTGACGGCCGAATTCTGGTTTTACCCGCAAAGTGAGACCGGTTCCCTCTTTTCTCTGGGGAATCAACTCAAACTCTCCTTTGCCAGGATCGCAAAGACTACGGCCGTTACCCTCACCATTGCCAAACAAACGCTCACCTATTCCCTGCCGCTGCACGATGGAAAAGCCCATCATCTCGCCATTAGCTGGGATGGTAGCAGTAAGGAAGCTCGGCTTACTTTTGATGGAGAAAAAACGATAACGGACACATTCACTGCCGCTCCAACTTTCACCAACGCTCTCCTGCGCCTGGGTGAGGGTTACACCGGATCACTTGATGAAATCCGCTTGTGGGATGTTGTCCGCAACAGAAAGCAAATTTCAGAAACACGCTTTACCTCACTCAGCAGCAACGAACCGGGACTGGTTGGTTACTGGCCCATCAAAAACACTGATCAGCGTGATGTGTCCGACTTTTCAGGTAATGTCCAGACAATGACGCTGCAAGGCGGCACGGCCGTTGCCTACAAACCACTCTATACCCTCTACCACACCAGCGGCACCATCACAAATACCGATAAGGTCACTTCTACCATCAACGGCGTTCAGTTTAAGACCGTCATCACGCCCGGAGTGCAGCAGCTGATCGTCTCCGAAAAGAACCCCCTCATTCTCTTCGACCTGGACGTTTCTCTGGAATGGGACGCCCGCAACGACACCAACTTTCTGCGCGACCTTCAGGACAGCTTCCGTGACGCTTCGGCGCTGCTTTACGACGTGAGCAACGGGCAGATGGCCCTGGGGCAAATCAATTTGTTCCACGACAAAGCGTATTGGAGTACGGCCGACATCGTTATCTATGCGGATAATAGTTTACGGCCGTCGGCAGCCATAGGCGGCGTGTTTAACTCGCCAATTTCTGAGACAGTCAAAGTTGCAGACACCAAAGTGACCGCCAGCAAAACAATTACAGAAGCTTACCGGCGAGGGCAAATCCGGATGGGGACTTCGTGGGACCCTTATGGCGAAACCACGGCCGACCTGGGTGCTGCCTGGAACCGCACCCTGGCCCACGAATTGGCCCATTACCTGCTGTTCCTGCCTGACAACTACCTGGGCATTAATAATGGTGGTGTCTTTCATCTTGTAAACTGCCCCGGCAGCTTCATGACTACCGCCAACGACCCCAGTTACAGTGAATTCCTCACAGAAGTCGGGTGGGATAAAGGCGAGTGCCAATCCACCTTGGCGGCAACAACGACCGGGCGCAACGATTGGGCGACAATAAACAAATTTTATCCGATGCTTTTCACCCCAACGAAAACTATCTCAGGCCCAACCGATTTGCCTTTGGCCGTCACCACCCTGCTGCCCTGGGCCTTTACCGACCAGGAGCCGCCTTTTCCGGCGCGCAATTTTGATATCCGCTCCGCCAATGGCAGTAATGAACGGCTGCGCCTGCCCAACGGTCAGGCTTATCTCATCAAAACACAAGGCACAATCATGCCCATGCCCGAGGACGATGATGCCCTGGCCTACCTCACAGACGATCAACTCATCATTCTCGGCTCACCTACAGGCGGCGGCCGGCTCGATGTGCGTGGCGCAGCCGAGAACGATAAACTTTGTTTGTTTGACAGTTCGCAGGGCTATGCCGGCTGCATTAACCAAGTCACACGTAATACAGTGGCAGTCCATGTTGCCCAACTCTGGCCCGCACTCAAATGGCAGCCAAACGTTGTGGCTTACGCACTGGATGCCACGAGGGTCGCTGTCACGGTTACTCAGCCGTTGACCGACGGTGATCGGTTGATGGTTCAGCTTTTCCCCAGGCATTATGGCTCGGTTCCGGGTAATGCGCCTGCCACCAGTTTTGCATACGCTGATGATGAACAAACGCTTGTCTACACGGCCGTATTAACCATGCAACTGCCCGCCTATGAAACGGCCGTTCGTGTCTGGGTCGAACCCAACAAATCTTGTAATGAGAAGGCGGGAAACTATACTTGCCTGCGCGAATCTGTCACCATCTTCCGCCTCAACCCGAAGGAATGGGAAGTGACCACCAACCTAAATATCCAGGCCCCACCCGGCCCCCTCGAATACGTGCCGCTAACCCTTGGCCCAAACAGTTTGCTCATTGGCGGCCCGGACAGCTCATTGGTTGGCGGGCCGGACAGTTCGTTGGTTGGCGGTGCGGGACGTGTTTTATGGGGTAATCCGGACAGCAGTCTTGTGGGCGGGGCGTTAATTCTGGGCAATCCGGACAGCAGTCTCGTCGGGGGAGCGGGGCTCACCTTGCGGGGCAACCCCGACAGCAGTATTGTCGGAGGCGCGGAAATCATCGGTAACCCGGACAGCAGTATTGTCGGTGGCGGTAACCTGGAAGCCGCTGCTCCCATTATTTCCACCGACGCTCAGGTGGTCATTTACAATAAAGCAGGTTTATTTGAGAAAAATGGAGTCGAAAGTATCCAGGCACTAGCCACCGTACCTTATATCGAGACTCACCCCTGGTTGGTTCCTGTAGGTCAGGCTTACGAAGTTAAACTGGCTGAAGTTAAACTGGCTGATGATAAGCCTGCGAAGGATGAGCCGGAACGTTTTATCTCTTTCACTTATCTACAACGCGAAGTTCCGGAAGGATACGAACACACTTTAGCAGTTTACTTTTTACCGGAAAAAGAAGAAAATTGGATCAGGCAGAACGATAGTGTTGGTTTTGTGGAAAATCTAATTGTAACAAAATTGGACAAGCGGGACGGCATTTACGCTATCATGTCCACCATATCCTTACCAGAATTAAAGGGAGGGGAGTGGAATTTACTGGCCTACCCCTTGCCTGACTGTCGTCCGTGGCAGGAGGCTCCCCTGGCATCTTTAGCTGACCGGGTAGATGGTCTTCTCTTGGTCGAAAATCAGCCGCAGTCTGGTGCATCGGCCCTGAATTCTTTGCCCGAAGCGGAAAGCAGCCCGGAAATTGTCGTGGAACAACTGGAACCAGGCCGGGTCTACTGGATTCACATCACCCCAGGGGAAAACATCATTCCCTATCTGACACCGCCAATAAGAAAACCAAATGGTGAATTTAGAGGTTGTCAGAATTAGATAAATTTCTTTAGATTTATGGAGTAAACGGGTATGTCAACGTGACAGTCATTTGTGAAGTGGCTATCACATAGTTTATTGAGCAAGCGACTGCCAGGCATCGGCAATTTGCCGATGGTAAGGTTTGGACTTTTGACAAAATACTTAACATAAATTTAATTAGACTTGCAAAATGAGTGAAACTGCTCCATATCTAGTGTATGACAACCACGACATACACAACCGAATTGAAGCAGTTTCGCCAACAACTTTATC
>JAJRTP010000275.1 GCA_024278255.1 Chloroflexota bacterium
AGGCAGCGCCGGAGCAGTTGCGCAAAATCGGGTTGGACAGCCGGGCTATCCGCACCTTTAGGGAGACGAGGGAGACGATTGACCTGGATGCGGAACTGGCGCGGCTGAAAGCAGCCAAAATCACCCTGCTTACCTGGGATTCACCTGGCTATCCGGCCTATTTGCGGGAGATTCCTAACCCGCCGCCGCTGTTGTATGTGCAAGGCGATTTGCGGGAGAGCGATCAGTGGGCTGTAGCGGTGGTGGGGACGCGCCGGTTGACGAGTTACGGCCGTCAAGTGACCCGCGATCTGGTAGCTGGACTGGTGCGCAGCAACATTACCGTGGTTAGCGGCCTGGCGCGGGGGATTGATGCGGTGGCGCATAAAACGGCCGTAGAGATGAACGGCCGTACCATTGCCGTATTGGGGTCGGGGCTGGATTGCATTTATCCCGCCGAGCATCGCCAGTTGGCCCGGCATATTGTGGACGGACACGGCGCCGTCGTATCCGCTTACGGGCTGGGCGTGCAGCCGGAAGCCAAAAATTTCCCGCCGCGCAACCGCATCATCAGCGGCCTGTCGCTGGGGGTGATTGTGGTGGAAGCGGGGGAACGCAGCGGCGCGTTGATTACCTCCAAATTTGCTCTGGAGCAGGATCGGGAAGTGTTTGCCGTGCCGGGGCATATCAATAGTCCGGTGAGCAAAGGGCCGAACCGCCTCATTCAGCGCGGGGCTAAACTGGTCATGTCGGTGGACGATGTGCTGGAAGAATTGAATTTGACGATGGTGGCGGAACATACGGCCGTACAAATGGCCTTGCCGGAAACAGCGGAAGAAGCGGAACTTTACGGCCGTCTCTCCCATCAGCCTACCCATGTTGACGAATTGAGCCGGGCTTCCGGCCTGTCCAGCCAAGCCGTCAGCAGTACCCTGACCATGATGGAACTCAAGGGCATGGTACAACAAGTCGGCGGTATGAAGTACGTATTGAGCCGCGAACCGGAGCCAGTTTACAACATTTCGCAGGATGAGAGCGAGGCATGACAAGGTGACAGGGTGAAAGGGTGAGGAAATCATCCGACTACCCGACTATTTTGACTGCCCGACTACCTGACTAATCATGCACGAGGAATAACTATGAAAATCATTATCTTTGCCGGAGGGTCCGGCCGGCGGTTATGGCCTATCAGCCGCCAGAAATCGCCCAAACAGTTTGAACCAATTATCGGTGAAAAATCTACCTTGCAGTTGGCTGTAGACCGAGTGGTCGGTACATATGGGCCGGAAAACATCTTTATCTCCACCAATGACAAATATATCGACATCGTGCGGGATCAGATTGACGTTCCGCCGGAGAACATTATTGGCGACCCGGCGCGGCGGGATTTGGCGGCGGCGGTGGGGCTGGCGTTGGTGCATCTGGCGGCGGCTACGGATGAGGCGCAGCGGGAGAAGGAACCCATTGCCATTTTGTGGGGCGATAATTACATGGATCAGGTAGATAATTTCCTGACAGTGATGGGGACGGCCGAAACGCTGCTGCGGGAGGACAAGGCCAAAATCCTCTTCATTGGCGAGACGCCTCGTTTTGCTAATGACAACCTGGGCTGGATTGGTTTGGGGCCGGAAATGGGGCGCCTGGACGGGCAGCCGTATTACGGTTATGAATCGCTTACTTACCGGCCTCCCTTAGAAGAATGTAAGCGAATGTTTGCCGATCAGACGCATGTGTGGAATACTGGGTACTTCGTAACCACGATTGGTTTTGTGCAAAATTTGTACCAGCAGCGGCAGCCGCGCATGTGGGAACATCTGTCACAGATACAGGCGGCTATTGGACGGCCGTCTTACAAAGATGTTCTGCGCCAGACCTATCCGCAGTTGGATGAGATTAGTTTTGACGACGCCATTTTACATTACGTACCGCCCGAACAAGCGCTGGTTTTGCATAGTGAAATGGGTTGGAGTGACCCCGGTTCTCTTTACGCGCTCAAAGAAGCCATCAACCCGGACCCGCAAGCCAACGTAACCAAAGGCCGCACCATCGTCGAATCGGCGCAGGATTGTCTGGTTTACAATTATGAAGCGGACAAACTGGTGGCGGTAGCCGGGTTGGATGGCATGATTGTGATAAACACGGAAGATGCCCTTCTGGTGGTGCATAAAGACCAGATTCCCCTGGTCAAGAAAATGGTCAACGGTTTGGAAGGGACTGATTTAGAAGGATATAGTTAGAGATTGGAGGCTGGAGGTTGATCTCATTTCCAATCTCTTGAGAATTGATAATTTTATGGCAGACGAGAAGATAATTGGCTACTGTTTTTCTTGCAGAGAAAAACATGAGATATTGAACTATCAGGCGGAATGGGCGGCGAATGGATCGCCCGGTATTCGAGGCAAGTGCGCTAACTGTGGCGGGACGGTTTATAAGGTGGGCCGGCTGCCGGCGCACGATACATTGCCCAAGCCGGAAATTAAACCGCGCAAACGTAAAACAAAGAAAAAGAAAGAGAAGAAGACGCGCCGCAGTGGTAAGCTGGTCATTGTGGAATCCCCGGCGAAGGCCAGGACGATTGGCAAGTATTTGGGGCGGGGTTATACGGTGAAGTCCAGCGTGGGCCACGTGCGGGATTTGCTCAAGTCGCGGCTGAGTGTGGATGTGGAGCATGATTTTCAGCCGGAATACCGCGTACCCAATGATAAACGGCCGTTAGTCAAAGAACTCAAAGCCGCCGCCGCCAAAGCCAAAGAAATCTACCTGGCTACTGACCCGGATCGAGAGGGAGAGGCCATTGCCTGGCACGTGCAGGAAGCGGCAGAAATGGACCCGGAACGGACGAAGCGGGTGGTCTTTAATGAGATTACGAAAACGGCCATATTGGAAGCGTTTGAACATCCCCGCGAAATTGATATGGAACGAGTTGATGCCCAGCAAACCCGTCGTATTCTGGACAGGTTGGTAGGCTACAAGCTCAGCCCGCTGTTATGGCGCAAGATTCACGGCCGTCTCTCCGCCGGGCGGGTGCAATCGGTGGCCGTGCGCCTGGTGGTAGACCGAGAACGGGAAATCACCAAATTTGTACCGGAAGAATATTGGACAATTGCTGCTGAGTTGAGCCAGATCAAATACCGGGAAGAGGGGGAACGGCCGTACTTCCTCTCCAAGTTACACAAAATCAATGGGGAAGACCCGGAACTCCATTCCGAAGCCGAAGTAACGCCGCAC
>JAJRTP010000022.1 GCA_024278255.1 Chloroflexota bacterium
GGTAACATCTTACGTACCTGTTTCCAAAAGATAGATTTGTGTTACTGAGGATAGTCACTGTTTGTTGGATTTTCCTCAACATTACAATAGAATTCCATTTGCATTTTGTCTACCGCAAGTTATTGAGAAGATACCTCCCAGAGAAAAATCTCTGCGTTCTCTGCGCCTCTGCGGTGAAATCAATCTTTTTTCAGTAAAGCCATCCATCCCATCCGCTAAATCCGTGGTTCTCTATTTTGTATAACCGTTGGGGTGTGATACGTGCCAGTTCCAGGCCATTTCGATGATGGTGCGTAAATCGGCGTATTGGGGCTGCCAGCCCAGTTCGCGGCGGATGGTGTCGCTGCTGGCAATGAGGATGTCGGGATCGCCGGGGCGGCGAGCGGTAATTTCGGCGGGGATGGGATGGCCGGTTACATCACGGGCGGTCTGGATGACTTCTTTGACGCTGTAGCCACGGCCGTTGCCCAAATTATACTTGCGGCTGGGGCCATCTCCCAAAGCCCGCATAGCTAAAATGTGCGCTTCCGCCAGATCAATCACGTGAATGTAATCCCGCACACAAGAGCCGTCCGGCGTATCGTAATCATCCCCGAAAATGGCAATTTTCTCCCGCTGGCCTAAGGCCACTTCCAGCACCAGAGGAATCAGATGCGTTTCCGGATCGTGGTCTTCGCCCCGCTCCTCCGTGGCTCCGCAGGCATTGAAGTAGCGCAGGCAGGCATACCGCATCCCATACAGCCGATCCATCCAGTAAAGATACCGCTCCATGATGTTTTTGGATTCGCCGTAGGGGCTGCCGGGTACAATGCGTTCTGTTTCGGTGATGGGCATGTTTTCCGGGTCGTCGAACAGGTTGGCCGTGGAAGAGAGGATGAAGCGTTTGACGTTGTGTTTGGCCGCGCTTTCCAGCAGATTCAGGCCGTTGGTAATGTTATCGCGCAGGTAGAGAAACGGCCGTTCCATAGATTCCCCCACCAGCGTATACGAAGCAAAGTGCATAATGCCATCCGGCCGGTGTTCGGCAATGGCTGCTTCAATGGCTCCCTTGTCCGCCAAATCCCCCTGAATAAACACCGCCTCAGGATGCACCGCATCTTCATGTCCCTGGAAAAGATTGTCAAAAACAACCACTTCCTCACCCGCTTTAATCAATCGCTCCACTGTAATGCTGCCAATATAACCGGCGCCGCCTGTTACCAAAACTTTCATCAATATCACCTCTTTGCTATTTTGTAGGACGATTTTGAAAATCGTCCAACGCGATTTTAGAAGTGCCAGGCACAGGGTTAGCGGTTTTGGTCATACAGAAACCTAATACCCCGTGCCTGGCGCTGCACAATTCTTATAAGATTATCGGCTGAACTGTAACGTGGAGAAGTTAAGAAAGGGCTGACGATGCGGCTATCTTTCCCAGCCATCTATGGTAGAAACGCGGCGAGCCGGATTACCGGCAATCAGGGAATAAGGCGGCATACTACGATGCACAACTGCACCGGCGGCCACGACGGAATGAGCGCCAATTTGCACCCCTTTGGCAATGGTAACGTTTGTGCCAATCCAGACGTGATCTTCAATAATAATCGGTTTGGTATTGAGGATACGCCGCCCCCCTGCCATGATGATCTGGTGGAAATCGGTGTCGGTGATATTGCAATCCCAGGAGATACAGCATAATTTGCCAATGTGTATCAGTTCATGCACGTTAATGATGGTGCGCTGGCCTATCTCGGTTCCCTCACCAATATGCAAATGGGCCAGTTTTTCCGGTGTGCCGACTACACCCAAACGACAGCCAGTTTTTATGCTGCATACGCCGTCGGTGGTGATACGGCCGTAACGTTTTTCAATATGCACCCCTCGCCCTAACAAAACCGGGGAATGTGTTTCAAACAAATAGGAACGCAGCAGCCAACGAGTGAAGGAAAAAAAGTAATATCTTTGCTGGCTAAACGGCCGTGACCGAAACTTTTGCCACAAACCAGGTAAACCATATGAAGCGTGTGGCTGCTGAATTTGAACGTCCATGCCCAAAACCCCATCCTTTTTAATCTCTATAACACCACGGCACACAACAAATTAAGCCTATTGTGCCTGCCGTAGGTTACAAAGTTTATTTCAAAAACAGACAAAATGGATTTGGGTATTAAATATCCGGCTGCCAATCCCTCTGATAAGCCCACACCTTCTCCTTAATACGATCTTCAATAGAAAAAGCGCAGCCATCATCATAATCATACATGACCTGAATTGTTTTACCGGTGGCAATGAGACGGCCGTCCTCCCCCTCCACCCGGTACGTCAGATCAAAGCTCTTGTTACCAAAACGGGACACACCAACGCCTACTGCCAGCATCTCACCCAATACAGCCGGCGACTTGTAATCACAAGAGGCATGAACCAGAATCAAGGGGACGTCCAAATCCAGCACATCACTGTCTTCCAAAAAGCGGTAGACAAACTTGATGCGCACCATTTCAAAATATTGGAAGAAGACCGCATTATTAACAAAACCAAGAGCGTCAATATCCCGAAAAGTCACTTCTATTTTGTCTTCAAAAGGAAATCCTGTTTGTGTCATAAAAATCAGCTCCATATCTTACGGCTGAGCCATAAGGGTTAATTCCAGTTCGATAGTTTGCCCGTCACGAATAATGGTCAAGGTGACAGAATCACCCACCTGCGTTTCCAGTTCCAGATATTCAAACAGGCTCATCCAATCGGTGACCGGTTTGTCGTTAACGGCCGTAACAATATCCCCACCCACCAGATAGCGCCGGTTGCCAATTATCACTTCCTGCTGCGCTCCCTGCAAACCGGCCTGATGCGCCGGGCCGTTCTGGTACAGTTGGGCCACCAAAATCCCCTGCTCCACCGGCAGTTGCAGCGCCTCGGCCAATGCTGGCGTCACGCCATATCCCAGAAAGCCCACCCAGGGATGATCATACACGCCATTGGCAATGAGCGCCGGAACCACCCGCCTCACCGTATCCACCGGCACCGCAAAACCAATCCCCTGCGCTCCGGCCTGGATGGCTGTGCTGACGCCAATCACCCGCCCCCGCGAATCCAGCAAAGGGCCGCCGGAATTGCCCGGATTGATGGCCGCGTCGGTCTGGATGACGTTGAAGATGGTGATATTATTTTCCGTGCGCAACGGCCGTCCCAAAGCGCTGATCACCCCCGTCGTCAACGTCCGATCCAGGCCAAACGGATTGCCAATGGCAATAGCCCGTTCCCCTACCCGCAAATCGGCCGAACGGCCCAACTCCAGAGGAAACAACTGTTCCGGCGGCACATCTACTTTCAGCACAGCCAGATCATTGGGCGGGTCTACCCCCACCACCCGCGCCGGAACCGTCAGCGCGTCTGACAAGCCCACTTCGATGCTTTCTGCATTTTGGATGACGTGAAAATTGGTAATAATGTGGCCTTCCCTGTCATACACAAACCCGGAACCTGTATCTTCGCTGGCGGTAGGGCCGAAGAAAAAGTCCATCGTCACCACACGGGTAGTGATATGGACGACTGACGGGCCAACCCGTTCATACAAATTGGCGATTAGCTGCTCTTCAACGTCAATCGGCGCCAGCACATTGTCCGGCAGTGGTGTGGGTGTGGCTATCAGGATGATGGGTGTTGGCGTAGGTTCGGGCACGGCCGTAACCGTCGCCCCCTCCTCCGGCAAACGGCCGCAGCCCGCTAATCCCAACAAAACAAACCCAACCCAAATCCATTTACACATCACGAGTCACGCCTTCAGGCATCACGCAAACGTCTTCCGAATGACCTCACGAACATCCGCATAAACCATTTCCGGCTGCGGGTAAAAATGGAGGGCGCCGGGAACCAGCGCCACAACATCTTCAAAGGAAAGGAAACCGTGCAGCATTCCTTCATACATTTGGTACGTCACCGGTACACCAGCCTGACGCAGGTGGCTGGAATAGAACATACCGTCATCCAGCAAGGGATCAAATTCGGCCGTCATAATGTAGGCGGGCGGTAAACCGGCGTAATTCTCCGCATTGAGCGGCGAGGCATAGGGACTGGCCGCATCCGCTTCATTGGGCAGGTACCAGTTGTGAATCTGGCGCACCATATCTTCTGTCAGGATATACCCCTCAAACTGGTGGCGCGATTCCGTCTCGATATTCATCATGGAGGTAACAGCGTACAACAACACCTGCAAACCAATCCGGGGACCATTTTCATCCCGCGCTTTCAAGCTGACGGCCGCCGCCAAATTTCCCCCCGCGCTGTCCCCCGCGACGATAAGCCGTGAGGCATCTCCATTGAACGAATCGGCATTGGCGGCAGCCCACTGCACGGCCGTATACGCATCATCAAACGCCGCCGGAAAAGGATATTCCGGAGCCAGGTGATAGCCCACCGAAACCACCACAGCCCCGGAATCTTGCGCCAGATGACGGGCTACATTCTCGTGGGACTGGATGCTGCCGGCCGCAAAACCTCCGCCATGATAAAAGATCAGTACCGGAAACGGCCCTGCCCCCTCCGGCGTATAAATGCGCACCGGAAACGGCCCATGCTGGCCCTCAATCACGCGGTCTTCCACCCCAGCTACAGGGATGCGCGGTTTCACCCGGTCAAGTTGCTGGCGCACCTTGGCCAGATTTTTATCATCCCATTTGTGCGCCCCGGTCAGCGCCGACAACTTCAGGATGATGCCCATGTACGGGTGCATACGGCCGTATGGCGTCCCCGACCACTTATAAACCAGCCCCACCAGGATGGCTATCAGAGCCACCATTAAACCTATAACCAAACCAACTGTCTTTTTCATCGAACCCTCCATTTTAACGGTAATCGGTAAACAGTAATCGGTAAACAGTTCACCGATTACCGGTCACCAACCACCGATTATCCCTCATCAATAATCGCCAGTGAGTAATCAGCTTCTTCCACCTCATCTGCCGTAGAAACTTCCAAAATCAGGGTGATTGCCTGACCCAGGTCAATATTCTGGAAACCGGCAACACTGTCTGGTTCCGTTACCGCCAGTTCGTTTCCAGCCGGGTCCAGAATACGCAGGATCAGCTCAGCCCCATCCGTCTCACTGGTCAAGATAATGCTCATCACATCTTCGGCAGCCACATCCAGCGTGTAACGTACCGGCTCACGGGAACGTACCGTGCCTACGGCCGTATCCCCCAAACCAATCTCCCCTGCATCTACCGGTTCACCCAGCAAAAAGCGGATGGCCGCCTGCAACACAACATCCTCATCGCTCAGGACAGAAACCTCATCCACCGGTACATCCACATCGGGCACCACGCCAATACCTTCAATGTGAATTTCACCATCCGGCCCCAGCGCCCGCCCCTGCGTAAAGCGGAACTGCTCATCTTCCGGCATGGCTACTTCATCTACCGATCCACCCAAACCGGCCGTAGGATACTGGCCGATAATCGTCGCCCGGTCATCAATGGTCATGTCAAAAGAGAAAAATTCGCAGGCGCTGGCGCAGCTTGGCCCCACCAACACCACCACATCGCCTTCATATCGCAAATCTTCGTCAGGCGGCAGAATAAACTTGTCCTCGTGATCCGGATCGATGTAAAACTCACCCCGATCTTCATCATAAGCGGCCACATTGCCCAAGACGAACTCCTCGTCAAAGAAGTAGGCTGCCAGGTTATCGGCCAAACTACCCCGACCGCCCCCGTTTTGCCGCATGTCTACAATGATTGCCGGGATGTCGTTGTCATTCATTTCCCGAATCATGCGTTCCCACAACTGCGCGGTAAGTAAGTCATTGTCGGAGAAGCTGTAGATACGCACGTAACCGATACCTTCATCCAGCACTTCAAATTCGACAGGCAGCTCAAAAC
>JAJRTP010000276.1 GCA_024278255.1 Chloroflexota bacterium
ATACGCGCCGCGGGCATCATGCCCCACACCGATGACCGCCCAGGCCTGCACAGCCGCCAACTGCACCTCCGCCGAACGCTCCATAATCGGGGCCAGCATAGAAAGGAAAGCAATGAGGTCATCTTCATCTACCAGCAGATTAGAGACACGGTTAAACGTCACCGCACACAAAACGGCCGATTGCTGTCGCAGCCATAATCTCAAATCAAGCGCCAATCTGCTACCTCGTTCATAGATACACGGATGGAACGGATCTAACGGATTTCCACGGATAAAAAATCTGTGAGAATCCGTCTAATCCGTGTTATCCGCGTATCCCACAAGCTAATGATCTTAGGAATCGGGTAATATGTCAATTCCCGCGACGTGAAAATTGAGTGGAGGTTTCGTTAGCTTCCGCCGCAGCTCGATCATACCGTATATCACTGGTTCGTGTAAAGCGACGCATAGCCGTCAATGCCCGTTCGCTGTACCAACGATACCGGTCAGATTTAGCCATCTTCTGCACCGGCGGGGCAAACAGACCAAAATTAGCCTTCATTGGCTGGAAATCTTTAGCGGCGGCGTGGGTGACGTACTGGCACAATGCGCCCAACATGGTGTTGGTAGGCATGATAACGGGATGCTGCCCCTGCAACAACCGCGCCGCATTGATCCCCGCCAACAGCCCGGTGGCCGCATTCCCCATATACCCTTCCACACCGGTAATCTGCCCGGCAAAAAACAAATCCGCCCGGTTGCGGTATTGTAAGGTGGGCTGCAAAAGCTGCGGCGCATTGATGTAGGTGTTGCGGTGCATCATGCCGTAACGCAAAAATTCCGCCTTTTCCAGGCCGGGGATGAGGCGCAGCACTCGTTTTTGCTCGCCCCAACGCAAATTGGTCTGGAAGCCAACGATATTGTACAAGCTGCCCAGCAAGTTATCCTGACGCAACTGAACAACGGCATACGGCCGTTTCCCCGTTCGCGGATCAGTCAAACCCACCGGCCGCATCGGGCCAAAAGCCAGCGCCTTCTCGCCGCGCCGGGCCAACGCCTCCACCGGCATACAGCCCTCAAAAAAATGAGGGTCTTCCCGCTCAAACTGCTTCAGGGTAATCGTTTCCGCATCCAGCAGCGCCTCGTAAAAGCGCGTGTACTCCTCTTTGGTCATGGGGCAGTTGATGTAATCGCCGTCCATCTGCTCCCCGTTATCGTAACGGGATTGGCAAAAGGCGACGCTCATATCAATAGATTCTTCATGGACAATGGGAGAAACAGCATCGTAAAAGTAGAGATATTCCTGCCCGGAAAGCTGGCTGATGCTTTGCGCCAGGCTGCTGGAAGTGAGGGGGCCGCTGGCAATGATGGTGGGAGTATCAGGCACGGCCGTAACCTCTTCCCGTATCAATTCAATGCCGGGGTGATTGGCAATCTTTTCCGTGACCAGTTGGGCAAATTGGTGGCGATCCACAGCCAGGGAGGAACCGGCAGGTACGGCCGTAGCCTCCGCACACGCCAGAACCAACGACCCCAGCCCCCTCAGTTCCGCCTTGAGCAAGCCCGGCGCCTTGTGCGGCAGATACGATCCCAGTGAATTGCTGCACACCAGTTCCGCCAACTGCTCCGTCTCGTGCGCCGGCGTCATCTGCTGCGGCCGCATTTCATACAGCCGCACCGCTATACCCAACTCTGCCGCCTGCCAGGCCGCCTCTGTCCCCGCCAGCCCGCCGCCAATGATAATCAATTCCTTTTCCATGCGCCCATTTTACCACATTCCCCTGACCCCGCTGGGCCAGACGATGATGATTTTTCTGTTGACATATTTTCTCCCTTCTGACTATACTGCTATACTGTATCTGAATTTAGAATGACACAAGTTAGGCCAAATCATATAAAAAAATCAGGGTGGAGATGTGGCAAAATCTAGCAAACAAGTCAATCCGTTCACAATGCTGCTGGTCGGTTTATTTCTTTTTCTCCTGCTGGGTGTTCCGGCTGCCCACGGCCGTATCCTTCCCCAACCGCCCCGCTGGCAAGACAAAGTAGACCCCTGGCTGCTCAATACCCCCGCCGCCGCAGACGAACCCGTCGAGTTCCTCCTCACCCTGACCACACAAGCCGATCTAAGTGGGGCCGCCACAATAACCAACAAGACCGCCAAAGGCCGCTACGTGTACGAACAGTTGACGGCCGTCGCCCAACAAACCCAGCCCCCCGTCATTGCCCGCCTGCAAAGCCTGGGCGCAGATTACCGCCCCTACTGGATCAGCAACATGATCTGGGTGCGCGGCGACGCCAGCCTTCTGGCGGAAATGGCTCTGCGTGATGACGTTGCCCATTTGTATGCTAATCCGCAAATTACTCTGAACGTGCCCCCGGAAGATACGGCCGTCAGCCAAAGTATCGCCGTCTGGGACAACATCGGCCATGTGGGAGCCAAAACTGTGTGGCAAATGGGCATCACCGGGCAGGGCGCGGTTATCGGCGGGCAGGACACTGGCTACGAATGGACCCATCCTGCCCTGCAAAACAGCTACCGCGGCTGGAACGGCGTCACGGCCGACCATGATTACAACTGGCACGACGCCATCCACAGCGACAGCGGCGCGGCCAACCCCTGCGGCGTAGACGCCCCCGCCCCCTGCGACGACCATGGCCACGGCACGCACACCATGGGCACCATGACCGGCAACGACCTCGACCCGGCCGACCCGGCCTGGCCTGGCGGGGCCGCCAACCCCGTGGGCATGGCC
>JAJRTP010000277.1 GCA_024278255.1 Chloroflexota bacterium
ACAGGGCAACAGACATACAATTTTGCCAGCCTGTTAAGCCAATTAACCGGCCGCGAACCGGATTATCTCGATACGCAAACCCGCCTTGATTTGTTTTTTTGTCTCTCTATTCAATTGGAAAGGTGCGAAATTTAGGCTAAGTAAGCGGCCAACAATAAATTATCTGAAATGGAAGGCCGCTTACTCGAAGCCCGTTCGCCCATTCCGCTAACTTATTTGCGAACGGGCACTTAGTAGGAGGCGCACAATGTTGCACCCGACAGATTTTTTTGATTTGAGTGATGAGATGACGGCCGTATTCTTCCACGGCTGCGCGTATGTGTGGCAGGCGATTGGGCAGATTGGCACCCATGTTACCCGGCTGACGGGAGATGGGCAGACCATTTTGGGTGAGGTGATGCCCGGCGCGTATTTGAGTGAACGGCCGATTTACATTGCTGAGGGCGCCCGGATTGAACCGGGGGCGTATGTACACGGCCCGGCGTACATTGGGCCGGGGGCGGTGGTGCGGCATGGCGCCTTTGTGCGGGAAAATGTTATTTTACTGGCCGGGGCCATTCTGGGGCACGCCAGCGAAGCCAAGAACGCCCTCTTTTTGCCGGGGGCACACGCACCGCACTTTAACTATGTGGGGGACAGCATTTTGGGTCATCGGGTAAATTTGGGAGCAGGGACGAAGCTGAGCAATTTAACGGTGATGAGTGAGAAGGATGCGGTGACGGGGAAACGGCCGTCTATCCACCTGGTCATTGACGGCCGTACCTACGACACCGACCTGGCAAAATTCGGCGCGGTTTTGGGCGACGACGTGCAGACCGGCTGTAACAGTGTCCTCAACCCCGGCTGCCTCATTGGCCCGCGCAGCCTCGTCTACCCCAACCTCAGCCTGCGCAAAGGGTACCACCCGCCGGATTCCATTTTGAAATTAAGACAGAATATGCGGCGGATTGACAGAATAGCGCGATGATGTTATTCTGTACGCAAGATGTAACTACATTTGTGGTCACATGAGGAGATTTTTTAATGGATACGGTAGGTGTTCGAGAACTGAAACAGCAGACCAGCAAAATTTTACGGCGGGTTCGTGAAGATGGCGAAGTAATCGGGATTAGCTATCGGGGAAAGACCATTGCACGTCTGGTACCCGTTACTCCTTCTCTTCCTTCGACAGAAGATATGGCCGCAATCTTGGCGAATTTGGATCAATTGTCGGATGAAATCAGCGCGCAATGGCCGGAGGATGTATCTGCTTTGGATGCTGTCAATGACGTAAGGCGCGAATTGTGATCGTTATAGATGCCAGCGTTTGGATTAGTTATCTTGTTCAACAAGATGCTAACCACGCTGTCACCCACCCTTGGTTGGCAAAAACATTAATGGACCGGACGCCAATCGCTGCACCTATTTTGTTATTGCCAGAAGTAGGTGGCGCAATAGCCCGGCGTCTTGGCGATGCAGAAATGGGAAATAAGGCAATGGGCAATCTTTTAGCTATCCCGACACTACGTTTGGTAAGTATTGATCACGCATTGGGTATTCATGCCGGCCGAATTGCCGCCGATTACCGGCTGCGTGGTGCAGACGCGCTGTACGTGGCGGTTGCTGCTCAACTTGGCGTGCCTTTAGTTAGTTGGGATAAAGAACATCTTACTCGTGTTTCTGAATTGATCACAGCGTTTACGCCACCCTCGGCAGATTGAGTTGCTCATAACCGCGCGGTAAGAAACCGCGGCTACAATTACGCTACCAATCTCCCATCTCCCAATCTCTCTACCGGCTACCGCGCTGGCCGGTGGCGCGGAGGTAGGTGGAGGAGATGTCCTTGCGGAATTTTTCGGGGGGGATGCCGCGGAAGAGGGTCTCGAAACCGGCGGGGATGGCCAGGTCGCGGCAGTCGTGGAAGAAGCCACGTTTGTCAGCGCGCCCGGCGACGAGGAAGGAGCAGCCCAGATCGCGGATTTCGGCCAGGGCATCCAGCATGTTCTGGTAGCTGTTGTTGTAGTAACGGGGCATGAGGATGCGCTCGGCTGTGTCGTAGCCGACGACAAAGACGGTGTTAGGGAAGAGCCGCGCTTTTTCGATGTAAGTGGGGGCGGCGGTGACGTAGACGGGGTAACGCCCGGCAAACTGGGCGATGCGCTGGGTGATCGTTTCGGGGGTGAGCGGAGGTTTGTCTACGTTGACGGCCGTACATTCAAAAGCCACCGGTTCGCCTAACAATTTGCCAGCCAGATTGCGTAAATCAATGTGACCGTCGTGCAGCGGGTTGAAGGCCCCGGCCAGCAGCGCCGGCGGATTGACGTGGTTGGTGTGGATACGGCCGTCTTCCATCACGCAAAAATAAGGGATGTTGTGGTGGGTGAGGTGTACGGCCGTAGCCATAAAATCCGAAGTTTCCGTCGTCAAATGATCATTGGCTGTGAGCGGTACAGGCAGCCGCATCTCCAAACCCATTGCCTGGGCCAGGGCATTGAGCATGATACGGCTGACCACATCTTCTTCCCCCGCCCGGTCGCGCGCTCCTTTTTCCAGGTAGATGGTGTAATGGTTGAGACAGTCTGCCTGCCAGGTGGCGATGTGTGCCCGGTGTTCGCCCCGCTTGGGCCGGTCGGTGATGATCGTGGCCGTGCAGGCCAGCCCTACGCTGGGAAGCTCCTCCGTTTCCAGCCAGCGGGCGCGAGTGTAGGCCCGTCCGGCCATCAGATTGGCCGTGCGGGCGGCCACATATTGGGGCGGTGCTTGTCCCAAAAAATCATCGAAGGCTGCCTGACTGTAGGGAACTAGCGCCTCCAGCAGTGTGCGGGTCGCCCCGGCGACCCCCAGCAAATCGGAGAGCGCTTGTGTGCCCGCCCCGGCGGTCACTTGCACAATGCGCGGCGGGGAATCGTGAATAGCTTGTACCAGTTGTCGGATTTCTTTGTCCATGCCCTTGATTGTAGCCATGATTTGGCTGAAGGGGTACAACGAATTAGGGAAGGAACGGAGGAAGCGGTTTTTTACCGTTTATTCTCCAGGATGTCTTGTTGAGTATAAAACTGAATGGATGCTCATTCCTTTCTTCGAGTAAATTCTCCCCTGCTCCGACCCTCCTCTGCTCCCTTGCTTGATAGTTTGCTTAGTCAGAGGATAATTACGTCATGCCTGCTTTGCTGATTATTTTGTGGATTTTGGCGCTGCTTGTAGCCGTATTGTTCTTGCTGGTGCGCCGCCAGCGGATTGCAGCAGAACGGCCGTCTCCCTCCCACACTGCTTCCCTCCCTTTACCCGAAACCGATTACTGGAGCCTGGCCCAACTGCGCTGGCTGACGGCCGTTCTCCTGGCGGGCGGGCTATTGCTTGTGTGGCTGGGGCAGACGATTTACCAGGTTGTGCCTGCACCACAGCAGTATGGTGTTTTTGGCGTGATGGCTGCGGGGGCGGCTTTGTTTTTTCTGGGGGCATATACGGCCGTTACCCGACGATGGCCCCATTGGTTAGCCCAGCCCGTAGAAAAGGTATGCGGCTACTTCCACATCACCAGTGGGCAACTGGTTTTGCTGCTGCTGGCGCCGGCTTTTAGTTTGCTGGCTTATTGGGCGGCTGGAGACCAACTGCTGGCGCGGCATTGGTCTGTGTCCGTTTTAGCCTGGCTGGTCAGTGTG
This sequence comes from Chloroflexota bacterium, assembly GCA_024278255.1. Lineage (GTDB taxonomy): Bacteria > Chloroflexota > Anaerolineae > Promineifilales > Promineifilaceae > JAJRTP01. The sequence continues at coordinate 3,642 of JAJRTP010000277.1, forward strand.
GGGTTGGTGGTGGCGGGGTGTTATTCGGGCCAGCGAGATGGGGCAGACATTGAAGATATTAACATAACGCGGCGAGATTATTGGTTTACGGCCGTTATCTTTTTGGCTGCTCTTCTCCTCCGCAGTGTAGCCATGAGCCAATTTCCCGATACGTTTTCCGGCGATGAGGGGTCGTCGGGGCTGCACGCCCTTCTCTTTGTGCAAGGGCAGGCAACCAATATCTGGAACGTAGGCTGGTTTTCCTTTCCGTCGCCGTTTTATATTTTGCAGGCGGCGTCTATTGCTCTGTTCGGACAGACGGTAGAAGCGCTGCGTTTTGTGTCGGCGGTGGGCGGGGCGCTGGCGGTAGCGGGGACGTATTGGTTGGGGTTGGTGATGTTTGGCCGGATGACGGCCGTGTTAGCCGCTATCTATCTGGCTGCCTCCCACTACCACATTCATATCAGCCGCATTGGCCTGAACAATATATGGGACAGTTTTTGGGGCGTGGCGGCGTTGGCAGCATTATGGGTTGGCTGGAAAAGCGGCCGTCGCAGCGCCTTCATCTTGGGCGGATTGGCTTTGGGGCTGGGCCAGTTTTTCTACGTCAGTATCCGCATCCTGCCGCTTTTGCTGCTGGTGTGGGCGGTGACGGCCTTTTTCTGGAGACGGGAACAGTTCCGGCAGCGGCTGCCCGGTTTGTTGGTGATGACTGGCGTGGCTTTTATCCTACTCTTGCCGCTGGGGTTGTATTTTGCCGGGCATCCCGATGAGTTTGCCGCCCCGCTGAACCGGGTGACGATTATAGGGCCACGTCTGGAAGCGGAGATGGCGACTACCGGCCAATCGGCGGCGCAAATTGTGGGTGGACAAATGCTGCGGGCGGCGTTGGGCTTTACGCACGAACCGCTGCGCCTACTCTACAATCCGGGCGCGCCTTTGCTGCTGCCAGGTGCGGCGGCGTTATTTATCATTGGCCTGTTGTGGGGGCTTTCCCATTTTGATTTGCGTTACTGGCTGCTGTTCCTGCCCCTGCTGTCAGTGATTGTTTCCAGTGGTTTGAGCCAGGATGCACCGGCGTCGCAGCGTTACATTTTGGCGGCTCCCATTGCGGCTTTGTTTGTGGCCTTGCCGTTGGGGGTGGCGGTGCGGCGGTTGCAACCGCTTTGGCCTCAAGGGAAAAGGGTGGTTACGGCCGTCGCTCTCATCATCATTCTTTGGCTGTCATTTACCGACG